>NZ_JBITJV010000018.1:0-148372 GCF_044460385.1 Streptomyces sp. NPDC050121
CAGCCCCAACGAATACGAACACCGACACCACACCGCTAAACTCACGCTCGCCGCGTGATCAATAACCGCGTGCCCACCTTCACGGGGGAAGGCCCCAGCACGCCGTAGGTCTCGTTGAGCTGCGGATCCGTCTCCTGGGAATCGAACACACCGGTCACATCGACCGGCTGGCCAGAGGTGTCAGCGATGTCGTCGAGCTGGGCGACCTGCGAACTCTGCACCACCTGTCCCGCGCCGTCCACGGCGGTGCGGGTGAACTTCCACTGGTAGACGCCATCGGCAGGCTTGACCACCCACAAGGCCCACGAGGATTCTCCGCCGGTGCGCTGTCCGGCGACCTGCGCCTGGTAACCGACCGGCTTCGTACCGAGATTTATCTCGTCCAGGCTGACCCGGGCTGACACGGTGAAGGAACCAGTCTCATCGACCACAGGGCCCGTGGTGGCAGCATAAGCGGTGGTGCCGTTCAGCACGATGCCCTGCTCGCCCTGAAGGGTCGCGCCGCCGGCCGGGGTCAGGGACGCCTTGCCGTAGAGCGAGGTGTCCGCGATTGCGGTGCCGGTGGCAGCAGTCGCATCCCACGAGGCGGTGAGTGTTGTGGCCTGCTCGCTGTTCTCCGTCAGCTTGGCCTCGTCCGAGATCAGCGGGCGGGACTGGGCCCGCTGCCACACCGCCAGTTCGTCGACGCGGCCCATGAAGTACTCGCCGGCCTTCGATGCCCCGACCCGCATGTCCTGCGTCGAGGTCCATGGCGCGTATGCAGCATTCACGCTCGACAGAACCACGCCGGTCGCGGGTCCTTGGGGGCGGCCGTTGACGAACAGCTGAATCGTGTCGTTCGTCTTGTCCTGGTCGCCCTTGGTGTCGAACACGCCGGCAAGGTGCGTCCACACTCCGCTCGGCGGGTTCGCCGCATCGGCGACAGCACTGACATAGGCAGGAGTGGAGGAGTCTGAAACCGCCTTGTTGAACGCCCACTTCTTGGCAGAGGCCGAGTAGAAGAGGTTGAACGCGGCCGCTGAGTAGGTGCCTGGAGCCGAAGCAACCACCCTGGTCTTGGTGACGTCGGTCAGCATCACCCATGCCGAAATGGTGAACGACTTGGCGGTGTCGACAGGCGCGCCGCCCTGGGTGGAGGCGTAACCGATCTGCTGGGCGGGGTCGGTGACGTCGTCGTTGAGCCGCAGGGAATGATCGTCGGGTCCGCGGCGTCCCTGGCCCAGCCAGGTTGCGGCCTTGCCTGCCTGCTGATGCAGCTCCGTCGCGTGGCGGGTGGTTCCTTCGGTCGCACTGTCCGTGCCGTCGTTGAAGTGCCAGCGCCCGACCGGCCCGTCCGGCTGGTTCACCTTGAACGTGAAGGTCGACGCGGGGCCGTACCGTTCGCGCACGTCCTTGGCCTCCACGCTGAGCACTGTGGTGCCCGCCACGGGCGGTATCAGGTTGTTGATGGTGACGACATCGCCGTTGGCGTCGGAAGAACCGACCACAGTGGCGCCTGCCTGGGTGGACAGGCTCCAGCGGTAGCCAGTGATGTCCGGGTCGGTGGTGTCACTGGCGTCTTCGGGGTTGGGCTTGAAGGTGAACGTGCCTGCCGTGCCGGGCTCCCCGCAGCCCGTATCCGCACAGGATGCGTTGTAAGGGGCGCCCGGCTCGATCACGGGAGCCTTGGGCGCGTCAAGGTCGATCTTGAAATAGCACCAGTGGGAGTAGCCGGAGGAGATCGCAGTGGTGACGCCCTCGTACGTCCAAAAGGACTGTGTGAGCACCTTGAAGCGATACACCATGCCGTCGGCTCCCCCGGACAGGCTCACTTTCTCTAGGTCGCCGTTGATGTCGTATCCAGCAGTTGGTTCGTTGACCTGCCAGTGTTCAACGAAGCCTGTGGATGTCTTCTTTTCCACATAGAAGTGGGACCGCAGTGACCCCTTCTCCGCGTCTGTCTCCGGCGTGTTCAGGGTTCGGACCCTGCCCTGCAGCGTGGGGTTGACACGGGTGGCGACATCAGGGTTGTTGCCGTCCACCGAGCAGTGTGCCTCGGTACCGTCTCCCGGTATCGCACCGACGTTGATCGGATATCCGGGCTTGAGGACGTAGACGACCTGAAGGTCGGCGTTCTCCTTGAACCGCTTCCAGGCGTCCGGGGCGTTCTCATCCTTGGCCCGCAGCATTAGAGTCAGGCGGGAGAAGTTGCCGTCGGCGAACGAGCGGACCGTCTTGGTCAGATTCTCGTCCGTCTCGTCGGGGTTGTCGTTGAACTCCACCCACGAGTCCGGCTGGGAAGGCGAGCAGAGATCACTCCGTCCCGCGGAGACCTGCCGGTCACCCATCAGATCCAGCTGCGCTGGCCCCGGCCAATCGGTGGCGCTGGAGATGTTGTTGGTGCGCCACAGGTCCACCCACTGCGGGGAGCAGGAGAACGACCAGGTCTCATAGGCGCGGAAAGTTGCGTCGATGACGTACTTGCCCGCCAGCTTGGTCGGCGAGAACTCGAAGTACATGCGGTTGGTGTAGTCCGAGCCGCAGTACCAGGGGCCCAGATGGCTGCAGTTGCCGACACCGTAGTCGCCACTGAAGTTCCAGAACGTGTCCCCGTCCGAGGACAGCACCGTACGCTCAGAGACGGTCAGCCCCATGGAAGGGTCGATGTAGACGGGGTAGACCGTGTCCGCGCCCCTCAGCACCTCCACATCCGGCTTCACGGTTATCTCGCCGTCGGCGACCTGCACGGGCAGAACCGCGGTGGCGTCCCCCTTGTCCGGCGACTGCGACTCCGACGCTTCGCCTTCGGCAGGCTCACCGGCGGCGCTCGCGGCAGAACCAGTGAGCAGCTGCGTCTGGGCACCAGCGTCGCCGGCAGAATCCCACATCAGGCCGGCCGGGCCGGTGAAGACGGTGTTACCGTCCCCGTCGAACGCGCGCAGCCCTCCGCCAGCGCTCGGGGCGAGCGTCAGACCTGCACTGGATGCGGTCAGGTCCACCTCGTTCAACTCCGGATTCGCCGCCGCCTCTGCGGTCTTGACGACCAGCACCTCACGGTAGCCCTCGGATGTGGCCGTGAGCTGCAGGTCCACACCCTTGAAAACCTCCGGGTAGGTGGCCGTCGGCCCCTCCAGCATGGGCACCGGCAACTGACCGGGCCACCCCAACGTCACCGAACCCTCAGGCGCGGTCATGCGAATCATGCCCGTGCCGCTGCCACCCTCGGAGAACGACAGAGCCACCACGGAGGCCTTCGGCCCAACCGTCCCGTCCGCCCGGCGTTCCAGCGTCAGATCCACATCGCGCCAGGAGCCGTCCTTGGCCTTGACCCGCTGAGGCGTCGTCGACTGCGTCAGCGTGAACGTTCCGTCAGGGTTGGCCTCAGTCCTGGAGTATGCGGTGCGCTCCGAGACGACCTCGACCGGCTCTCCTGTCTCAGCCGCCAACGCCGACGCGTCCTGGGCCGAAACCGGCGGAGTGGCCTGCGGCCGTGCCGAGGCCTGGCCCGCCATTGGAGGAAGTAACGACGCCACTATCGCCGCGGCCGCCGACATGATCGTTCTCCGGCGCCTACGACGCCAGGCTAAGCCCTCCACGACAGCCCCCCAGACTTACATGATCTTTACACAGATTCCCCACATCATGATCGGCCGACATGACCCGGTCAAGAGATTTGCATGATCGCGATTGAACTGTTGGTAGTGCTCCAGTAGCTCGCGGTGTCCGCCGCCGCTGCCATCCTCGAAGGTCCTCCGACCGGAGGCCCCTCAGTCGCCCGACTGCCCGTCAGTCACGCACGAGGGCCGCGACTCCTCTCCGCCCGGAGGAGTCGCGGCCCTCCTTTCGTGCCTTCAGCCGCCCAGCACCTTCGTCGCGTCCCCCGCCACGGGGATGGACCCGATCGACTGCGCCTGGGCCACCGGCCGGGTCAGCATCTGCGAGGTCAGCGGCTGGAAGTCGGCGAACTGGGTGCCGACGCCGTTGTCGAGGGGGTCGGCGCCGGTGCCGGCGAGCGGGTTGGGCTTGAGACCGGAGACGGTGCCGGTGACGTACGACAGGGAGCCGAGCGCCCCCTGCAGGCCCGCCTGCGGGTCGACCTGCCCGACCGAGGTGGGGTGCGCGCGCATCACGTCGAGGACGGGCTCGCCGGTGGCCGCGGCGGCGGTGCCGGCGCCCGCGCCCAGCGCCACTCCGGCGGTCGCGAGGGCGGCGAGGGCACGCCGTCCGGTGGAGGTGTGGGATGTGTCGTGTCGGGCCATCGCGTTGCCGCCTTCTGGTGCGCAAGGTAATCGGTTCGACACGAAGGGTAGTTGAGGTGTGACGCGCGCTTCAAAGCCGACCCGCGGGGCCGCCACGGGCCCGGGAATGCCTCACACTGGTGTCCCGTGACCTCCCCTTTGCCCATACCGACGCGAGTCGTGCTGCTCTGCGGCCCTTCCGGCTCCGGCAAGTCCCTGCTCGCCGCCCGCTCCGGCCTCCCGGTCCTGCGGCTCGACGACTTCTACAAGGAGGGCGACGACCCGACGCTGCCGCTCGTCGCCGGGAGTTCCGACATCGACTGGGACCACCCCGACTCGTGGGACGCGGACACGGCGGTCGCCTCGATCGTGGAACTGTGCGGCACGGGCCGTACGAACGTTCCCGTGTACGACATCTCGCTGAGCGCCCGCACCGGCGAGGACGCGATCGAGATCGGGCGGACCCCGCTGTTCATCGCGGAGGGCATCTTCGCCGCCGAGATCGTCAACCGCTGCCGGGAGCTGGGCGTCCTGGCCGACGCGCTGTGCCTGAGCCGCGGCCCGGTGAAGACGTTCCGCCGCCGGTTCCTGCGGGACCTGAGGGAGGGCCGCAAGTCGGTGCCGTTCCTGCTGCGCCGCGGCTGGCGTCTGATGCGCGCCGAACGTTCCATCGTGGCCCGCCAGACCGGGCTCGGCGCGTACGCCTGCGACCGCGACGAGGCGATGGGCCGCCTGGCCGCCGCGGCAGCGGGTCGCCTCGCGCCGACGGCCCGCACAGCCGCCTAGGCCGTCGGGGTCGTCGGGGTCGGGACGTCCGGGCCGCCCCGGCGCGCGAGCGCCGCTTCGACGCGCACACGCGAAAGCGGGACTGGACGGACCCCCCGGCCCTCCAGTCCCGCTCCCTTGCGCTCCCCCGTGTTTCCCCGATCCCCCGATTCCCCCCAGGTGGTGCTTCCCCCGTGGCGGCGCGGTACCGCTCCCCCGGACGTCCCCCGTCGGTTCCCCCGGTACCGCTCCCCCGTCACCGGCTTCCCTGAGCGAAGCCGGGCCCTTCCCCCGTCACCTTCAGGCGACCAGCTCCCCGAAGGCGTCCTCCTCGTCACGGCCGAAGCTGAGGACCTCGTCCTCGCGCAGCCGACGGAGCGACCGCCAGATGCTGGACTTCACCGTGCCGACACTGATGTCGAGGATCTCCGCGATCTCCGGGTCGGTGCGGCCCTCGTAGTAGCGCAGGACCAGCATCGTCCGCTGGAGTTCGGGCAGCCGGGCCAGCGCCTGCCACAGGACCGCGCGCAGTTCGGTGCCGCGCATCGCGTCCGTGTCGCCGGGCGTCTCCGGCAGTTCCTCGGTCGGGTACTCGTTCAGCTTGCGGCGGCGCCACGCGCTGATGTGCAGGTTCGTCATGGTGCGGCGGAGGTAGCCCCCGACCGCGGCCTTGTCGCTGATCCGGTCCCACGCCCGGTACGTCGAGAACAGCGCGCTCTGCAGCAGGTCCTCGGCCTCGAAGCGGTCGCCGGTGAGGTGGTAGGCGGTGGCGTACAGGGAGGCGCGGCGCTCCTGGACGTAGGCGGTGAACTCCGCCTCGGTCAGCGAGCGACGCTCCCCCGTGTCCTCCCTGTACGCGGCTCCCCCGTGAGCCGCCTGTTCCCCCGTGTCAACCACCGTCATGTACGCGGTGTGCTGACGCCCGGCGCCGCGAGAGCACCCCCGCCCTCCCACGGCGCCGGACTTCTCGGAACCCCGGTTCACGTCGTGCAGGCGGGTGACGACTGCGACTGCGTTGGTGCTCCTACCGTGCAGCGTGTTCATCTCGCGCCCCCCGTCGTGGACTTACCGGTGTTCGGTCTCTTGCGACTTGCGTGTTGCCGTCTTGCGACTTGCCGTCTTGCCGTCTTCCCGGGGTCCGGCTTCGCTGGTGTTCTCGGCGCCGCCTTGCCCGTGTCGAAAAGATTGCCCGGGCCACTTCATCGCCGTGTCCGCCGACTGTCACAGACCTGTCACAGGGCCCTGCCAGGGGAACACCACAGACCGTTCACAGCCGTCCGCGGTACGGCAGTTGACTTGGTCCGCGCAGGTCGCCGTGGCACCCTTCGGGGGTGACTCTCGGCATGGTGCTGTTCGACTCCCGCCTCCGCGCCTCGACGCGGACGCGGTAGCGGCCACCCCTCCCCGACCTCGCGCGTCCCGCCCGCACCGGGCCGGGCGCAGGTCGTGCCTGCTCACTCCGGGCTTACGGCTCCGGGCTTACGGCTCCGGGCTTACGGCTTCCGACTCCCGCTCCTCGTTCCGTCGAAGTGCCCTTCGTGTCCCGGCATTCACGACCACGAGGAGTACGCACGTGGAGTCCCACGACCACACCCAGGCCCGCCACCGCATCGTCGGCCCCGCCGTCATCGCCGACGACCGTATGCGCGCCGCCACCGCCCACCGGCTGGCCCGCGGGGGAACGTCCCTGCTCTGGCGGGGCGACTTCCAGGGCGCCCGCCGGCTGCTGCGGGCGATGGACCGCCGTATCGGCGCCGGACCCGCTTCCCCCGACCCCGCGGAGGCCTTCCGCCTCCACCGCCGGGCCCGCGCCCACCGCGCCCGCATCCTGAACCGGCTGCTGGTCGAGCTGGCCGACGACCACACCGTGGCCCTGCGCCGGGCCCCCGACGTCCGCGAGGCCTGCCACGCCGTCTACGGACCGCCCACCGGCCCCGCCCTGGTACCGCTGCGGGAGCTGCTCGGGGTGATCGGCGCCCACCAGTGGCGACTGAAGGGCGTCGAGGTCCCGGCCCTGGGCGCACGCGTCCACCCCCACTACGGCGTCTTCGCGCCCACGCGGAGCGAGTACGTCGACCTGGTGGCGGACGCCCCGCTGCCGGCTACGGTCCGGCGCGCCCCCGCCGCGGCCACCGCGTTCGACCTGGGCACCGGCACCGGCGTCCTCGCGGCGGTCCTGGCCCGGCGAGGCGTCGGGCGGATCGTCGGAACGGACCTCAACCCCCGCGCCCTGGCCTGCGCCGAGGACAACGCCCACCGGCTCGGTCTCGGCGGACGCCTCACGGTGACCCCGGGCCTGTATCCGCCCGGCCGAGCCGATCTCGTCGTCTGCAATCCGCCGTGGCTGCCCGGCCGGCCGACCGCCGCCCTGGAGCTGGGCGTCTACGACGAGGACAGCGGGATGCTGCGGGGATTCCTGGGAGGTCTCTTGGAGCACCTACACCCCGGCGGCGAGGGCTGGCTGATCCTCTCCGATCTGGCCGAACAC
Organism: Streptomyces sp. NPDC050121; assembly: GCF_044460385.1. Lineage (NCBI taxonomy): Bacteria > Bacillati > Actinomycetota > Actinomycetes > Kitasatosporales > Streptomycetaceae > Streptomyces > Streptomyces sp. NPDC050121. The sequence goes on from NZ_JBITJV010000018.1 coordinate 7,471, forward strand.
CTCGGTCTGCGGACCCGCGACGAGCTCCTCGAACTCATCGAAACCGCAGGTCTACGGGTTGTGGACCGGATTGATGTACGACCCAGGCACAGGCGTGCGAGTGACGTCTGCGACCCCCTGCACGCGGCCCGTGCCGCCGAAACCACCACCCTCTGGCGTCTCAGGCCCGCCCCATAGGTCGAACGACAGCCCCCTCATGGGCCAGAATGAGCCCGTGCCTTCCCTGTTGCTGATCGAGGACGACGACGCCATCCGTACGGCCCTGGAGCTCTCACTGACGCGCCAGGGACACCGGGTGGCCACCGCTGCCAGCGGTGAGGACGGTCTGAAGCTGCTGCGCGAGCAGCGGCCGGATCTCATCGTGCTGGACGTCATGCTGCCCGGCATCGACGGTTTCGAGGTGTGCCGGCGCATCCGGCGCACCGACCAGCTGCCGATCATTCTGCTCACCGCGCGCAGCGACGACATCGACGTCGTGGTCGGGCTGGAGTCCGGCGCCGACGACTACGTCGTCAAGCCCGTGCAGGGGCGGGTGCTGGACGCCCGCATCCGGGCGGTGCTGCGGCGCGGCGAGCGGGAGTCGAGCGACTCGGCGACGTTCGGCAGCCTCGTCATCGACCGGGCGGCGATGACGGTGACGAAGAACGGCGAGGACCTGCAGCTGACGCCGACCGAGCTGCGGCTGCTGCTCGAACTGTCCCGGCGGCCGGGGCAGGCCTTGTCACGGCAGCAGTTGCTGCGCCTCGTCTGGGAGCACGACTACCTCGGTGACTCGCGGCTGGTGGACGCCTGCGTCCAGCGGCTGCGGGCCAAGGTGGAGGACGTGCCGTCGTCCCCGGTCCTGATCCGTACCGTCCGTGGCGTCGGCTACCGCCTGGACGCCCCTCAGTGACACAGCCGCAAGGGGGGCTCCGCGGCTGGTCCGCGGCGCGCAAGGGAAGACTTTCACGGCTGCGTTTCACCAGCCTGCGGCTGCGGCTCGTCGTCGTCTTCGGGGCGGTGGCGCTGACCGCCGCCGTCTCCGCGTCCGGCATCGCCTACTGGCTCAACCGCGAGGCCGTGCTGACCCGTACCCAGGGGGCGGTGCTGCGGGACTTCGAGCAGGAGATGCAGAACCGGGCGGGTTCGCTGCCCGAGCATCCCTCGCAGGACGAACTCCAGCACACCGCCGGGCAGATGGCCAACAGCAGCCAGCGTTTCAGCGTGCTGCTGGTGGGCGCGGACGCGAGCGGCAAGACCGTCTACGGCAACTCGGGCGGGCTGAACGGGTTCTCGCTGGACGACGTGCCCGAGTCGCTGCGCACGGCCGTGAACAAGCGGCAGGACCTCACCGGCGGCAACAAGTCGCAGTACCACCTGTACTGGCAGCGGGTCGTCGACCACGGGACGCCGTATCTGGTGGCCGGGACGCGGGTCATCGGGGGCGGCCCGACCGGGTACATGCGCAAGTCGTTGGAGCCGGAGGCGAAGGACCTCAACTCGCTGGCCTGGTCGCTGGGGATCGCCACCGGCCTCGCGCTGGTCGGGGCCGCGCTGCTCGCGCAGGCCGCCGCCACGACCGTCCTGAAGCCGGTGCACCGGCTGGGCGTCGCGGCCCGGCGGCTCGGCGAGGGCCGCCTCGACACGCGGCTGCGGGTGTCGGGGACGGACGAACTCGCCGATCTGTCACGGACGTTCAATCGGACGGCCGAGGCGCTGGAGAAGCGGGTCGACGACATGGCGGCCCGCGACGAGGCCTCGCGCCGGTTCGTCGCCGACATGTCGCACGAGCTGCGGACGCCGCTGACCGCCATCACCACCGTCGCGGAGGTGCTGGAGGAGGAACTGGACGCCGAGTCGGGCAGCATCGACCCGATGATCGAGCCCGCGGTACGGCTGGTGGTCAGTGAGACGCGGCGGCTGAACAACCTGGTCGAGAACCTGATGGAGGTCACCCGCTTCGACGCGGGCACCGCGCGGCTGGTCCTGGACGACGTCGACGTCGCCGACCAGATCACGGCCTGCATCGACGCCCGCGCCTGGCTGGACGCCGTCGATCTGGACGCCGAGCGCGGCATCCACGCCCGGCTCGACCCGCGCCGGCTGGACGTCATCCTCGCCAACCTCATCGGCAACGCGCTCAAGCACGGCGGTTCGCCGGTGCGGGTGTCGGTGTCGACGGCGGACGACGCGGTCGTCATCGCGGTGCGCGACCACGGGCCGGGCATCCCCGAGGAGGTGCTGCCGCACGTCTTCGACCGGTTCTACAAGGCGAGCGCCTCCCGGCCGCGCTCCGAGGGCAGCGGGCTCGGCCTGTCCATCGCCCTGGAGAACGCCCACATCCACGGCGGCGAGATCACCGCCGCCAACTCCCCCGAGGGCGGCGCGGTGTTCACGCTGCGGCTGCCCCGGGACGTGTCCGAACTGACGGAACAGGGCGGCGTCGGCGGCGGGCAGGGCGAGCAACCGGCGCAGGCGAAGGGGGACGCATCGTGACCATGGGGCGCGCGACGACCGTACGACGACGGCTGCTCGCCGTCCCCGTGCTGGCCGGTCTGGCCGGGCTGCTCGCCGGCTGCGGCATCCGGGCGACCGAGGTGCCGACCGACTTCGGGGCCGCGCCCTCCCGGGCACGCTGCTCGCTCACCGAACCGGACGTGGCGGCGCAGTCCGGGCGCGCGGGCGTGCCGGTGCAGGTGTTCCTGCTGTGCGGTTCGTCGCTGGTGGCCGTGGACCGGTACGTGCGGGTGCCGGACGGCGCGGCGGATTCCAAGCGGCGCGCGCTGGTGGCGCAGGGCCTGCTCGACCAGCTCGCCGAGTCGCCGTCGGCGGCCGAGAAGGAGGCCGGGTACACGACGGACGTGCGCGGCGGTATGTCGGCCGGCGGTCCGCGCGCCAAGGACCCGGACGACGCGCTGCGCCTGAGCACCTCACCGGGCAGCCTCACCTCCTACGCCCTCGCACAAATCGTCTGCACGTTCTCCGACTCGGCGGCGGCCGAGGGCGACGGCTCGGTGATCCTGGGCGGCCCCGGCTCCGACCCCCTGCGCCGCTACGAGTGCACCAACGAGGTCCGCTCCCGCCCCGGCAGCGCAGAACCCCCGTCCTCAGCAGTCCGGGAAGGCAGCTGAACGACTTTCCCGGCCCCGGCAACAGCGAAAACCACCGACATCGCGAACCGGCATGACGGACCGGAGCCGCGGCCCGGAGCCGGGTCCGAGCCGCGGGTCCGAGCCGCGGGTCGAAGTCGCGGGTCGAAGTCGCGGGCCAGTGTGGCGGACGCCTCATGGGGTGGGTGGGGGGCTTTGTCGTCGCAGGTCATGTGGGGCCGGGCAGGGGTGGCGGGGAGGTGGGGAGGGGGGTCCGGGCCGGTGGCGGGAGGCGGGCCGGAACCGATCGTGCCGGGGGGCGCGTCTTGGGGGGCGTGCAGCGTCAAGGCTCCATCGGCGGCAGCGCCGCGATCCGCATCCGCGCGACCGGGATTGTTCTCCTGGCCGCCCACCTCGTGTTCGTCGCCTGGGTCACGCTGCGCCCACTGAACGTCCCCTGGGTGATGCCCGCCAATCTGCACCCTTTCGACGGGATCCGCGCCGATCTGCGGCTGGGCTGGCCCGAGGCGGCCCGGCGGATCGGCGAGGGGCTGGGGCTGCTCGCCCCGCTGGGCGTCCTGCTGCCGCTGGCGCACGGCAGGCTCCGGGTCTCGCCGCTCGCCTCCCTGGTCCGTACGGTCACGGCGGGCGCCCTGCTGTCGCTGGGCATCGAGCTGTTGCAGACCGGGGTGCCGGGACAGGTCGTGGACGTCGACTCGATGCTGCTGAACACCGTGGGCGTGGCACTCGCCCATGTCGCCGTGGTGCCGGCGGTACGTGCGTGGCTGCGCCGCAGGGTGGAGCACCGGGGGCGGGCCGCGGTCCGCCAGGAGGAGACGACTCAGGGTCGGACCCCGAGGATTCCCAGGGTCGGGATCGCACCGTAGAGCGACGCTTCGTCCCCCTTCGTCACCGTAGCGTTGTCGTCAGATGGAGCAGCCGCCAGGGCCGGCTCCGAACAGACGCTCGCGAAGGAGCCGCAGATGTCCAGCCTCGCCCGCCCCACCCACGGCCGCATGATCGGCGGAGTGTGCGCCGCGCTGGCCGGCCGCTTCCGCACCTCCCCGACCACGATGCGCGTGCTCTTCGTGCTCTCCTGCCTGCTGCCCGGCCCGCAGTTCCTGCTCTACATAGCGCTGTGGATCCTCCTTCCCTCTCAGGACAAGGCCCGCACCGCCTGGTGACGGCCCGCCCGGGGGCGGCCGGGACGCAGCAACGCCGTTGGGGCGCGCCCGGTGGTTCCGGGTGCGCCCCAACGACGTGCTGTGTGACGGGACGGGGCGGGCGGCGCCGCTCAGCCCAGCGGGAAACCGTTCACCGGCAGGCCGTGCGTGGGCAGGCCCTGCAGCGGCAGACCGCCGAGGAGACCGGCGACGGGCGCGGTCGGGCCCTCGGCGAGCGGCTTCTCGGCGACCGGCTGGGCGGCGGCCAGGCCCGCGCCGAGCACCGGCTGCGCCTGCGACAGGGCCTCACCGGCGCCGGGCAGCGCGGGGGTCACGTTCTCCGCCGGCAGCGTCTTGGTGACGCCGTCCAGGGCCTGCGTGGCGTCCGGAAGGGCCGGGGCGGCGTTCGCGGCGCCCGCACCGACGGCGGCGAAGGCGGCACCGAGAGCGGCGACACCGAGGGTCTTGGCAGCAGACTGCTTCATGATAAATGCGTCCTCGAATGGAATAACAGGGAACCGAGCGGTTCTCGACCGTAAACACGGGGAGGGGTCGGCGGCAAACATCGAAATGCGGACGGATTGTGAACACCCGCCCGCATTCCGTACTCCGAAAACCCGGCGCTCAGTCCTCCCTGACCACGGAACCGCTGGTGGAAGCGGTCTGCTGGAACAGCCATTCGGACTTCAGTTCTGCATAGCCGGGCTTGATCACGTCATTGATCATGGCGAGTCGTTCATCGAAAGGAATGAATGCTGACTTCATAGCATTGACCGAGAACCACTGCAGATCGTCGAGCGTATAGCCGAACGCGTCGACAAGGTGCTCGAATTCCCGGCTCATACTGGTGCCGGACATCAGCCGGTTGTCGGTGTTCACGGTGGCCCGGAAGTGCAGCCTGCGCAGCAGCCCGATGGGGTGCTCGGCATAGGAGGCGGCGGCGCCGGTCTGGAGGTTGGAGCTCGGGCACATCTCCAACGGGATGCGCTTGTCGCGGACGTAGGAGGCGAGCCGGCCGAGCTTGACACTGCCGTCGGCGCCGACCTCGATGTCGTCGATGATGCGCACCCCGTGCCCGAGCCGGTCGGCGCCGCACCACTGCAGGGCCTGCCAGATGGACGGCAGCCCGAAGGCCTCACCGGCGTGAATGGTGAAGTGGTTGTTTTCCCGCTTCAGGTACTCGAAGGCGTCGAGGTGCCGGGTGGGCGGGTAACCGGCCTCCGCGCCCGCGATGTCGAAGCCGACGACACCCAAGTCCCGGTAGCGGTTGGCGAGTTCGGCGATCTCCAGGGCCCGGGCGGCGTGCCGCATGGCGGTGAGCAGGGCGCCGACGCGGATGCGGTGCCCGTTCGCACGGGCCGTCCGCTCCCCTTCCCGGAAGCCCTCGTTGACGGCCTCGACGACCTCTTCGAGGCTCAGCCCGCCGTCGAGGTGCTGCTCGGGGGCGTAGCGCACCTCGGCGTAGACGACGCCGTCCTCGGCGAGGTCCTCGGCGCACTCGCGGGCGACCCGGACGAGCGCCTCGCGGGTCTGCATCACGCCGACGGTGTGCGAGAAGGTCTCCAGATACCGTTCCAGGGAACCGGAGTCGGCGGCTTCCCGGAACCAGATGCCGAGCTTGTCGGCGTCGGCCTCGGGGAGCCCGGCGTACCCGGAGTCCCGGGCGAGGTCGACGATCGTGCCGGGGCGCAGCCCGCCGTCGAGATGGTCGTGCAGCAGAACCTTGGGCGCCCGCCGGATCTGGTCCGAGTTCGGGGTGATGCCCGCCTGGATGCTCTGGCTCGTCATGCCCGCACTCTAAGTCCTACGCGCGTAGATCACGCGTTGTCCCACGCCGCCGATACGCAACGGTGACCGCACGGACGGGTGGACTACACGCATGCTTCTGACACTGTTCTGCCATGGGACAGGAAGTATGGGGCAGGAAGTGACGCCGGTTCGGACTCCCCGGCTGGGAAGGGCGCTCGGCCCGGAGCCGACGGCGGTGAGCGGGGCGGTGGTGCTGCTCCCGGGGGGCGAGGAGGTCTCCAGCCGCAGGCCGGCCCCCGTGTGGCCGGCCGCCTCCGTCCGGGGCCTCGGCCGAAGACTCGCGCGCGCCGGTCGCGCGCATGGCGGTCTGGCCATCCACGCCGTGCACTACCGCTACCGGGGCTGGAACGGCAGCGAGGCGCACCTCGCGGCCGACGCGGCCTGGGCGGCCGACGAGGTCGTACGGCGTTACGGAGACGTTCCCGTGTGCCTGGCCGGCGTCGACATGGGTGCGCGGGCCGCGCTGCGCGCCGGGGGTCACGAGGCCGTCAACTCCGTGCTGGCGGTGGCTCCCTGGCTGCCGGAGGAGGACATGGCCGCGCCACCCGAACCGGTGAAGCAGCTCGCGGGGCGGCGGGTGCTGATCGTGCACGGCACGAACGACGAACGCTGCGACCCAGAGCTGTCGTTCCGGCTCGCAGCGCGGGCGAAGAAGGCGAACCGGGACGTGTGCCGGTTCGAGGTGCACTCCGACGGGCATCGGCTGCACCAGTACCGGGGTGAAGTCCTCGCGTTGGCCGAGGACTTCGTGATGGGCGCGTTGTTCGGGCGGGCGCTTTCCCGGCCGGTGGAGGACGCGTTGGCGGCTCCGCCGCCGTTGGGGCTGCGGATGCCGTTGGCCGCGGGGTTCGGCAAGTCGTTACGCCGGTGAGGCGGGGACCTGGGGGCCTGGGGCCCCTTCAGTCCGGCAGCAGGTTCCCGCGTCTCGACAGCAGGAACTTCTTGAAGGCGGCCACCGGCGGGGTGTCCGGGTGGCCGTCCAACCAGGCGACACCGATCTCGCGGGCGGCGCGTGGGGCGGTGACGGTCAGTTCCACGACCCCCGGGCGGGCCACGGCGGGCGGTGGCAGCAGCGCCACTCCCAGGCCCGCCGCCACCAGCCCCCTCAGCGTCTCCGCCTCCTCCCCCTCGAAGGCGATCCGGGGGCGGAAACCCGCTTCCTTGCAGAGGTCGTCGGTGATGCGGCGCAGTCCGTAGCCGGGTTCCAGGGTCACGAAGGTCTCGTCGGCGGCCTCGGCGAGACGGACCCGTCTGCGGGCGGCGAGGCGGTGGTCGGCGGGGACGACCAGCCGCAGCTTCTGTTCGTCGAGGCGGCGGGCGACGAGGTCGGGGGCGTCCGGGACCGGGGAGGTCAGACAGAGGTCCAGTTCGCCCGCCCGCAGCCGCTCGATCATCGCCTCGCCGTAGTTCTGGACGAGGCTGAACCGGACGCGCGGATGGTCGGCGCGGAACGCGTGGATCAGGCCGGGGACGGTCTCGGCGCCCATCGTGTGCAGGAAGCCGAAGGCGACCTTGCCGGTGGCGGCGTCGGCGTCCGCCCGGACCTCGTCGGCGGCCCGCTCGATCTCGGCGAGGGCGCGTTCGACCGAGGTGAGGAAGGTGCGACCGGCCGGGGTGAGGGAGACCGTGCGGCCGCGCCGGGCGAACAGGTCGACCCCCAGGTCCTGTTCGAGGCGGACCATCGCCCGGGAGAGCGTGGACTGGGGGACGTTCATCTCCTGCGCGGCCCGCGTGACGTGCTCGGTACGGGCGACTCCGGCGAAGTACGCGAGCCGTGGGGCCAACGACATCGCCATGTCTTCTGTGTCACTGGACGGTGACAGGTGAGCCTGTGACCTCTGCTGATGCACCATGGGAACGATTATGGCGATTCCATGCATTGGACGGATGAGCGGTGCCGTACGTAGGTTCGAGGCATGTCTCCCGCCAGTACCGGGGCGTCCACGATCGTGGGCGCCGCGTCCTCCGTTCCCGCCTCCGCCTCCGCCTCCTCCCCCTCCCCCTCCTCTTTCTCGGCCTCTTCCGATTCCCGTATGGCCCCCGGTGGTCCCGGTTACCGCCGGATGAGCTTCGCGCTCTTCCTCGCCGGGGTGGCGACCTTCGCCCTGCTGTACTCCACGCAGGCGCTCCTGCCGCTGATCTCCGGTGACTTCGGGGTGGCGGCGAGCCAGGCGAGCTGGACGGTGGCGGCGGCGACCGGCGGACTGGCGCTGTTCGTCCTGCCGATGAGCGCCCTCTCCGAGCGCTACGGACGACGTACGGTGATGACGGCCTCGCTGGCGGTCGCGGTGGGTGTGGGCCTGCTGGTCCCCTTCGCCCCCTCGCTGGGCACGCTGGTCGTGCTGCGGGCGGTGCAGGGCGCGGCGCTGGCCGGGCTTCCGGCGTCGGCGACGGCGTATCTCGCGGAGGAGGTGCGGCCGAAGGCGCTGGTCACGGCGATCGGTCTGTTCGTGGCGGGCAACAGCGTCGGCGGGATGAGCGGCCGGGTCATCACCGGCTGGGTCGCGCAGGAGTGGGGCTGGCGGGTCGCGGTCGGCGTGATCGGCGCGCTGGCGGTGGCCTGCGCGATCGCCTTCCGGCTGCTGCTCCCGGCGCCGAAGCACTTCAGGACGGGTTCGCTGGCGCCCCGCGTCCTGGCCGGCACCGTCCGCGACCACCTCGCGAACCCGCTGCTGCGCCGGCTGTACGCGATCGGCGCGCTGTTCATGACCGTCTTCGGCGGCGTGTACACGGTCATCGGCTACCGGCTGACGGAGGCGCCGTTCTCCCTCCCCCAGGGCATCGTCGGCTCGATCTTCCTGGTGTACCTCGTGGGCACGGTGTCGGCGTCGACGGCGGGCCGACTGGTCGGCCGGCTGGGACGGCGCGGGGCGCTGTACCTGGCGGGCGGCACGACGGCCGCGGGCCTGCTGCTGTCGCTCGCGGACTCGCTGGGGCTGGTGCTCCTGGGGCTGGTGCTGATCACGGCGGGCTTCTTCGCGGGGCACGCGGTGGCGTCCTCGGCGGTCAGCAAGACGGCGACGACCGGCCGCGCCCAGGCCTCCGCCCTCTACCAGTCCGCCTACTACATCGGCTCCAGCACCGGCTCCACGGTCGGCGCGATGGCCTTCCACTCGGGCGGCTGGGCGGGCACGGTCGGCGTGGGCGTCCTGGCGGTGCTCGGCGTCGTGACGATCACGGTGCTCGGGACGCGGGCGGCCCGCCGGGAGACGCTGGTCGCCGCCTGATCCCTTCCGGCGCCTTCCCCCCCTGCTCAGGGCCCGTTGTCAGTGGTCGCGGATAGCCTTCGCGACCACTGACCGGTAGTGACGCAGGGGGTTTTCGCACATGGAGTTCCGGATCGACCGCGGTGACCTCGTCGAGGCCGTGGGCTGGGCGGCCCGCGCGCTTCCCGCCCGTACGCCGGTGCCCGTGCTGGGCGGGCTGCTGCTGGACGCGGCGGCGGGGCGGCTGAGCGTGTCGGGGTTCGACTTCGAGACGGCGGCGCGGATCGAGACGGACGCGGAGGTCGGCGGCGACGGGCAGGTCCTCGTCCTCGGGCGCAGGCTCCTCGACATCTGCAAGGTGCTGCCGGACGGGCCGGTGAGCTGTTCCCTGGAGGGCACGCGGTTCACGGTCGAGGCGGGCGGCACCAGCTTCGGCCTGTCGACCCTCCCGCGCGAGGAGTACCCCACCCCGCCCGCACCGCCCGAGGCGTACGGCACCGTGGACGCGGCCGCGTTCGCCACCGCCGTCGCCCAGGTCGCGGTGGCGGCCGGCCGCGACGACACGCTGCCGGTGCTGACCGGGGTCCAACTGCGGCTGGACGGCGGGGAGATGACGCTGTCGGCGTCGGACCGTTACCGGTACGCGGTACGACGGCTGGAGTGGAAACCGGAGGCGGCCGCGGGGGATGCGACTCAGGCGCTCGTGCCGGCGCGGCGGCTGCTGGACGTGGCCCGGTCGCTGGCGCGCTGCGGGGTCGTGAGGATCGGGCTCGACGGGGCGCCGGGGGCCTCGGGGGGCGGGCCGATCGGGTTCGAGGGCGGGCGGATGCGGTCGGTCGTACGGCCGCTGGACGGGCGGCTGCCGTCGTACGGGAAGCTGTTCGACATGGCGGGGGCCGCGGTCGCCGAGGTGGAGTGCGGGGCGCTGACGGAGGCCGTGCGCAGGGTCGCGGTGGTGGCGGAGGCGAACAGCGCGGTGCGGCTGGACTTCTCGGCCGGGTCCGTCCTGCTGCGCGCCGGGTACGGCGACGACGTGGCCACGCAGCGGCTGCCCGCCGGGCTGACCGGCGCCGAGGAGGTGAGCGTGGCGTTCAACCCGGCGTACCTGCTGGACGCGGTGGCCTCCTTCGAGGCGCCGAGGCTGCGGATGGAACTGCTGGGGACGGGGCAGCGGGCGCTGCTGGGCGCGGCGGACGTCCCAAAGGCGCACCGGCATCTGCTGATGTCCGTGAAGCAGCTGGTCTGAGAAGTGCCTGCGCAGGCGTTTGACCTGCGCGTTCACTGACTCGGCGAGCCATTGTCAGTGGGCTGCGGTAGCTTCCGAAGTGCTGGGCGCAAAGGCGCGTGGCAGGACGGCCACAGGGGTGGGTGGACGATGGGCAACAGCACGGCGACGACGACGGACCTCGACGTCGCACTGGAGAAACACCGGACAGAGCTGACCGGCTACTGCTACCGCATGCTGGGCTCCTCCTTCGAGGCGGAGGACGCGGTGCAGGACACCCTGGTGCGCGCCTGGCGGAGCTACGACAAGTTCGAGGGCCGCTCCAGCCTGCGCTCGTGGCTGTACCGGATCGCGACGAACGTGTGTCTGGACATGCTGACGGCCGGCAACAAGCGGGCCAGGCCCATGGACCTGTCCGAGTCCACCCCCCTCGCCCAGGCGGCGCTCTCCCCCCGCCCCGACCACACCTGGCTGGAGCCGATGCCGGACGCCCGCGTGCTGCCGACGGTGGAGGACCCGGCGGAGGCGGCCGTCGCGAAGGAGTCGGTGCGCCTGGCCTTCATGGCCGCGCTGCAGCAGCTCCCGCCGAAGCAGCGGGCGGTGCTGATCCTGCGGGAGGTGCTGGCGTGGAAGGCGAGCGAGGTCGCCGAGTTGCTCGGCACGACGGTCGCCTCGGTCAACAGCGCGCTGCAGCGGGCGCGGGCGACGCTCTCCGAGCGGGAGGCGTCCGGGGCGGACGCGGCGGTGTCCGACCCGCTGGACGAGGAGCAGAAGAAACTCCTCGAACGCTATGTGGCGGCCTTCGAGGGCTACGACATGACGGCGCTGACGGCCCTCCTCCACGAGGACGCCATCATGACGATGCCGCCGTTCGACCTGTGGCTGACGGGGCACGACGACATCACCGGTTTCATGACCACGCTCGGCTCCGCCTGCGAGGGCTCGCGCCTGCTGCCGGTCCAGGTCAACGGTCTGCCGGGATTCGCCCAGTACAAGCCGGACCCGGAGAACGGCGGCTACACGCCCTGGTCGATCCAGATCCTGGAGATCTCAGACGGCCGTCTCACCGGATTCCACTTCTACCTCGACACCCAGCGCTGGTTCCCCCTGTTCGACCTCCCCCTCCACCTCGACGGGCACGCCGACAAGGTCGAGCAGGGCGCGTAGGGCGGGGTCGGGGGCGCGCAGCCGTATCCGTCCCCCGGCCCGCCGTGCGGCCAGCTGGAGCCGCGCCAGCAGTTCGACGGCGGCCAGCCCCGGCGGCCCGATCCCGGCGACATCGCAGACGACGATCCCGGCATGGCCGGCCTCCAGCAGACCCCGCACATCGTCGGCCAGCCCTGCCACCTGCTCCCGGGTGACGGGGCCGGTCAGGGTGAGTACGGGGGGTGTCGTCGCTTCCACGATCGGTAGACCGTGCGGACGCACACAACTCATCGGGACGGCGAGGCAGGTGTCTACTCGGCCGGGAACTCGCTGGTGTCGATGACGAGGTCGAAGGGCGCAGGGAGCTTGAGGGCCTCGCCGAACTTCGCGGTACTGAGCGGACGGTGGACATCGCCCTTCGGCTCTCCGTAGAGCGTCGCGGTGGGGCCTACGGGGGCCCACCTGTCGACGAGGAGGTAGAGCGGGATGCCCGCTGTGCGTGGGCGGCGGGTTTGCTGACGCGGTCGTGCCGAGCGTTGGACTTCGAGGTGCCCTCGACGACGAGTTCGGCCAGTGCGGCCGGAATGCAGGCATCCGCCTCCGTGTGTTCTCGCACGGGGGCCACATCGGTGCGTCGCCGGTCCAAGCATGCCGAACGGGACCGGCGGCGGTCCACCGATCCCGTTCACCCGAAAGGGGAAAGTGCAGGTCAGGCGATACGTTCCAGCACCACCGGCGACGCCGTGAACGTCGTGCCCGGCGCGCCGATGTCGTACGAGCCCTCCACCGCCTGCAGGGCGTAGTCGAAGCGCTCCGGGGTGTCCGTGTGGAGGGTGAGGAGGGGCTGGCCCGCAGTCACCGTGTCGCCGGGCTTGGCGTGCAGTTCGACGCCCGCGCCCGCCTGCACCGGGTCCTCCTTGCGGGCGCGGCCCGCGCCCAGGCGCCAGGCGGCGATGCCGATGTCGTAGGCGTCGAGGCGGGTCAGGACGCCGGAGGCGCCCGCCTTCACCACATGCTGTTCCTTCGCCGTCGGCAGCACCGCGTCCGGGTCGCCGCCCTGGGCCGTGATCATGCGGCGCCAGACGTCCATGGCGGAGCCGTCGGCCAGGGCCTTCGCCGGGTCGGCGTCCTGCACGCCCGCCGCGTCCAGCATTTCGCGGGCCAGGGCGAGGGTCAGTTCCACCACGTCGGAGGGGCCTCCGCCCGCCAGGACCTCCACCGACTCACGGACCTCCAGGGCGTTGCCCGCCGTCAGACCCAGCGGGGTCGACATGTCCGTCAGGAGCGCGACCGTCTTCACGCCGTGGTCGGTGCCGAGGCCCACCATCGTGGACGCCAACTCGCGCGCGTCCTCGATCGTCTTCATGAAGGCGCCCGTGCCCACCTTCACGTCCAGGACGAGCGAGCCGGTGCCCTCCGCGATCTTCTTCGACATGATCGAGGACGCGATCAGCGGGATCGCCTCGACCGTGCCGGTCACGTCCCGGAGCGCGTACAGCTTCTTGTCGGCGGGAGCCAGGCCGTCGCCCGCCGCGCAGATCACCGCACCGGTGCCGTCCAGCACCGACAGCATCTCCTCGTTGGACAACAGCGCGCGCCAGCCCGGGATCGACTCCAGCTTGTCCAGGGTGCCGCCGGTGTGGCCGAGGCCGCGGCCCGACAGCTGCGGGACGGCCGCGCCGCAGGCCGCCACCAGCGGGGCCAGCGGCAGGGTGATCTTGTCGCCGACGCCGCCCGTGGAGTGCTTGTCGGCCGTCGGGCGGGACAGCGACGAGAAGTCCATGCGCTCGCCCGAGGCGATCATCGCGGCCGTCCAGCGGGCGATCTCGCGGCGGTTCATGCCGTTGAGCAGGACGGCCATGTTGAGGGCGGCCATCTGATAGTCGGCGACCTCGCCTCGGGTGTACGCGTCGATGACCCAGTCGATCTGCTCGTCGCTGAGCTCACCGCGGTCCCGCTTGGTGCGGATGACGGAGACGGCGTCCATGGCCATGGCTTTCCTTCCGACGTTCATAAAGTGCGCGGCCCCTCTGCGCCAGTCAGAGGGGCCGCGCGGGAGTCACTTGTTCAGATGGTCCGGGCCGAAGGCCTGCGGGAGCATCTCCGACAGGGGGAGGATCCCCGCCGGGGTCTCCAGCAGCAGCTCCGGGCCGCCGAACTCGTACAGCAGCTGGCGGCAGCGGCCGCACGGGACGAGGATCTCGCCCCGGCCGTCCACACAGGTGAAGTGGGTGAGCCGACCGCCGCCGGTCCGCTGCAGCTCCGAGACCAGCCCGCACTCGGCGCACAGGCCGAGCCCGTAGGAGGCGTTCTCGACGTTGCAGCCGGAGATCGTGCGGCCGTCGTCCACCAGGGCCGCGACGCCGACCGGGTAGCCCGAGTAGGGGGCGTACGCGTGGGACATGGCCTCGCGGGCCAGCTCGCGCAGCGCGTCCCAGTCGACCGTGGCGGCCGACGCCGCGGCCGGGGTCACTTGCCCTGTCCCTTCCGGTACGGCATGCCGTCCGCCTTCGGCATCCGCAGGGACTGCGCGGACAGCGACAGCACCAACAGGGTGACGACGTACGGCGCGGCCGTCACGACCTGGCGCGGGACCTCGTCCGTGCCGACGTACCAGATGAACATCAGGGCCGAGACGAGCGCGGTGACGACGGCGGGGACGTACTTCTTCTGCCACGCCAGGTAGGCCGCGCCGAACACCAGCAGGATCGCGAGCAGCAGGATCAGCGCGTGGACGTTGGTCGTGCCGCCGCGCAGGTTGAGGCTGTCGGTGTAGCCGAACAGGCCCGCGCCGAGGGCGAGGCCGCCCGGCATCCAGTTGCCGAAGATCATCGCGGCGAGGCCGATGTAGCCGCGTCCGGCGGTCTGGCCGTCCAGGTACACGTTGGACGCCACGATGGACAGGAACGCGCCGCCGAGGCCGGCGAAGCCACCGCTGATGATCACGGCGATGTACTTGTACTTGTAGACGTTGACGCCGAGGGACTCGGCGGCGATCGGGTTCTCGCCGCAGGAGCGCAGCCGCAGACCGAACGCGGTGCGCCACAGCACCCACCAGGTGCCCGGCACGAGGGCGACCGCGATGACGGTCAGCGGCGACAGGTCGGTGATCAGACCGCCGACCAGGCCGGCGATGTCGGAGATCAGGAACCAGTGCTTCTCGTTGAGCGTGTCCAGCCAGCTGGAGAGCCCGGGGATGTCGAAGGTGCCGAGCGAGTCGATCGGCGGGGACTGCTTGGAGGAGCCGCCCTGGACGCCCTCGAAGGTGAACTTCGACAGATAGCGGGTGGTGCCCAGGGCGAGGATGTTGATGGCCACACCGGAGACGATGTGGTTCACGTTGAAGGTGACGGTCGCGATGGCGTGCAGGACGGCGCCGAGCGCGCCGCCGATGATGCCGAAGACGACGCCCGTCCACGGGCCCCACTGGTAGCCGGCCCAGGCGCCGAACCAGGTGCCGAGGATCATCATGCCTTCGAGGCCGATGTTGACGACGCCCGCGCGCTCGGCCCACAGACCGCCGAGGCCGGCCAGGCCGATCGGGACGGCGAGGCGCAGTGCCGTGGACATCTGGCCGGTGGAGGTGATGCCGTCCGCGCCGGTGATCAGCCGGACGGCCGAGGTCAGCACCAGGACGCCCGCGATGATCAGCAGGAGGACCGGGAGCGAGAAACGGCGGCCGCCCTTGCCGGGCTGCTTCGCCTTCGGCTTGGCGATGGTCGTGGTGCTCATCAGACCGTCACCTCCTTGTCGGTGTTCTGGGCGGCTGCGGCGAGCTCGGCGCCGACGCGCTTCTGCTGGCGGCGCAGACCCCACTGGCGTACGGCCTCGTACGAGATGACGACCGCGAAGACGATCAGGCCCTGCATGATCGTGGCGATCTCCTTCTCGTACGCCACCGGGGTCGCGTAGTCGAGGGCGGGAGAGGCCTTGTCGAGGAAGGCGATCAGGAGCGCGGCGAAGGCGATGCCGACCGGGTTGTTGCGGCCGAGCAGGGCGATGGTGATGCCGGTGAAGCCGAGACCGGTGGGGAAGCTCAGGCTGTAGGTGTGGGCGTCGCCGAGCAGCAGCGGCAGGCCGGAGAGGCCCGCGATGCCGCCGGAGATCAGCATGGCGGTGAGGACCATCTTCTTCGCGTCGACGCCGGAGGCCGCGGCGGCCGTCTCGGACTCGCCGGTGGCGCGCAGGTCGAAGCCGAAGCGGGTGCGGTTGAGGACGACCCAGTAGACGACGCCGAGGGCGACGGCGAGGAAGACCAGGCCGTAGATCTCGCCGACGTCGGCGCCCAGGTTGATGCCGGGGATCCAGCCGGAGTCCTTCATGATGCCGGTCGTGTTGTTGTTGCCGACCTGCACGCCCCAGATGTTGTCGAGGGTGAGGTAGCCGATGACGCTGGTGGCGATCGCGTTCAGCATGATCGTCGCGACGACCTCGCTGACACCTCGGGTGACCTTGAGGATGCCCGCGATGCCGGCCCAGAACGCGCCGGTGAGGACGCCGACGAGGAGCAGCAGCGGGATCTGCAGGAAGGACGGCAGCGCGATGTTCGCGCCGACGACGGCGGTCATCATGGCGGCGAGGCGGTACTGGCCGTCGACGCCGATGTTGAACAGGTTCATGCGGAAGCCGATGGCGACCGCGAGGGCGGCGATGTAGTACATCGAGGCCTGGTTGAGGATCAGGACCTGGACGTCGGAGTAGCCGGCCTGCTCCAGCATGAGCGTGTACGGCTCGATCGGGCTCTTGCCGGAGGCGATCAGCACGACCGAGGTCAGCAGGATCGCCGCGACGAGCGCGATGACCGGGCCGGCCACCGCGAGGAGCACGCGCTCCTTGTCGAACTTCTTCATCGGGCCTCGTCCTCCGGACCGGCGGCTGCGTCGTTGTCGGCAGGCGTCTCTACGTGTTCCAGGTGACCGGTCGTGGCGCCGGTCATGGCGGAGCCCAGCTCCTCCGGGGTGACGGTGGCGGGGTCGGCGTCCGCGACCAGCCTGCCGTTGTAGATCACGCGCAGGGTGTCCGACAGGCCGATGAGCTCGTCGAGGTCGGCGGAGATCAGCAGCACGGCCAGGCCCTCGCGGCGGGCCTCGCGGATGCGGTCCCAGATCTGGGCCTGCGCGCCGACGTCCACACCGCGGGTGGGGTGGGCGGCGATCAGGAACTTCGGGTTGTGGCTCATCTCGCGGCCGACGATCAGCTTCTGCTGGTTGCCGCCGGAGAGGGAGGCGGCAGTGACGTCGATGCCGGGGGTGCGGACGTCGAACTCCTCGACGATCCGGCGGGTGTCGGCCTGCGCGCCCTTGGGGTTGAGCCAGAAGCCCTTGGCGTTGGGGGCCTCGGTGACATGGCCGAGGATGCGGTTCTCCCAGAGGGGAGCCTCCAGGAGCAGTCCCTGGCGGTGCCGGTCCTCGGGGATGTAGCCGATGCCGGACTCGCGCCGCCTGCGGGTGGGCCAGGGGGTGATGTCCTCGCCGAGGAAGGCGATGGTGCCGGAGTCGGCGTGCTTGGTGCCGATCAGCGCGTCGATGAGCTCGGTCTGGCCGTTGCCCTCGACGCCGGCGATGCCCATGACCTCACCGGCGTGGATGGTGAAGCTGACGTCGTCCAGGACCTTCTTGACCTCGCCGCTCTCCGGGGCGAGCGTGATGCCGCCGGTGGGCTCGGCGTCGGCGCCCAGGGACGCGCCGCCGGTGGCGTAGACGGTGAGGTTCGCGACCCGGAGGACGGGCTTGTCGGTGACCGTGGACTCGGCGGTCTCGGGGGTGGGCAGCTCGCTGCCGACCATCATCTCGGC
This sequence comes from Streptomyces sp. NPDC050121, assembly GCF_044460385.1. Taxonomy (NCBI): domain Bacteria; kingdom Bacillati; phylum Actinomycetota; class Actinomycetes; order Kitasatosporales; family Streptomycetaceae; genus Streptomyces; species Streptomyces sp. NPDC050121. The sequence continues at coordinate 24,882 of NZ_JBITJV010000018.1, forward strand.
GAGCTGACGGGGGGTGGTCTCGGCCGGGACGGCCGTGCCGACGGTCGTGCCGCGCCGGATGACGGTGATCTCGTCGGCGACGGAGAGGACCTCGCCCAGCTTGTGGGAGATGAAGATGACCGACAGGCCCTCGGACTTCAGCTCGCGCAGGTTGTCGAAGAGCGCGTCGACCTCCTGCGGGACCAGGACGGCGGTCGGCTCGTCGAGGATGAGGGTGCGGGCGCCGCGGAAGAGGACCTTGAGGATCTCCACGCGCTGCCGTTCGGCGACACCGAGGTCCTCGACCAGGGCGTCCGGGCGGACGTTCAGGCCGTACCGGTCGGAGATCTCCTTGATCTTCCTACGGGCGTTGCCGCCGATGCCGTACAGCTTCTCGCTGCCCAGCACCACGTTCTCCAGGACGGTCAGGTTGTCGGCCAGCATGAAGTGCTGGTGGACCATGCCGATGCCGCGGGCGATCGCGTCGGCGGGGCTGGAGAAGCTCACCTGTTCGCCGTCGATCGCGATGGTGCCCTCGTCCGGCTTCTGCATGCCGTAGAGGATCTTCATCAGGGTCGACTTGCCGGCGCCGTTCTCGCCGACCAGGGCGTGCACGGTGCCCTTGCGGACAGCGAGGTGGATGTCGTGGTTGGCGACGACACCGGGGAAGCGCTTGGTGATCCCCGCCAGCTCTACCGCGATCGTCGACTGTGCGGTGAGCGGAGGGCTGCTGGACGCGTCGATGGCGCACTCTCCTTGGGAAAGGGGCCGCTCTACGCGCGTAGCGCCCCTGCTTTAAATAGTGCCCGGATCGAATCGACCTTTATGATCTTGATCGCCGTCGGGTGAGCGATCCCGATCACGGCCCGATCCGTTCCGAGCATTCTGCCGCGCGAACGGGGCGCGGGGAGGACATCCTTCCCGCGCCCGGTTCCGTGGCCGTAACGCTGCCATTACAGCGGTTCCTCGGCCAAGGCCTCTGACCGGTTCAGCACCGTGGGGTCAGGAGGTCTTCACCTTGATGGTGCCGCTCTTGATGCCCTCTTCGGCCTTCTTGATCGCGGCCTGGATGTCGGCGTTGCCCGCGAAGGCCGGGTTGGAGTTCGACACGCTCACGCCGCCGTTGGCGAGGGAGCCGCGCACGACACCCGTCTCCGGCTTGCCGTCGTGGACGGACTTGGCCAGCGTGTAGACGGCGCCCTCGACGTTCTTCATGGCCGAGGTGAGGATCGACGCCTTGTACGCCTTCAGCGCGTCCTGCTTGTACTGGTCGGAGTCGACGCCGATGGCCCAGATCTTGTGGGCGTTGGCGGCCTTGATGACGCCCTGGCCGGACAGGCCGGCGGCGGCGTAGACGACGTCCGCACCGGCGTCGATCTGGCCCTCGGCGGCGCTCTCGCCCTTGTCGGGGCTGGAGAAGCCGCCCTCGGCGGCGGTCTCGGTCAGGTACTGCGACTTGACCGTGACGCCCTTCTTGGTGTCCGTGACGCCCTGCTTGAAGCCGGCCTCGAACTTGTGGATCAGCGGCACGTCCACGCCGCCGACGAAGCCGACGGTGTTGGACTTGGTGGCCTTGGCGGCGGCGACGCCGGCGAGGTAGGAGGCCTCCTCCTCGTGGAAGACGAGGTCGGCGACGTTGGCGGCCTTGATCTGCTCGTCGTCCACGATGCCGAAGGTGGTCTTCGGGTACTTGGCCGCGACCTCCTTGACGGCCGGCGCGTAGGCGAAGCCGACGCCGATCACGGGGTTGTAGCCCTGCTTGGCCAGGCTCTCCAGGCGCTGCACCTTGTCCGCGTCCGACTCGCCGTCCTGCGGCTCGACGGCGGTCGACTTGTAGCCGAACTCCTTGTCGGCCTTGGTCAGGCCGGCGGTCGCGGCGTCGTTGAAGGACTGGTCGCCCTTGCCGCCGACGTCGTACGCGAGCGCGAGGCCCAGGTTCTTGTCGCTGCTGTTGGAGGAGGAGGACGACGTGGACGAGCTTCCACAAGCGGAAACGGTCACGGCGAGAGCTGCGGTGGCTACACCCGCAGCCGCGATTCGGGACACCCGGCGCATGGAACTTGACTCCTTTGTGCAAGCGCCCAAACCAGGCGCTGGTTCCGCCGCAGCGTAACGCGCGTAGACCTGACGGAAAAACCCTTCTGTCCGGTCCGTTACCGAGCTGTGGCCACAGATGGATCCCAGGTTACGGACAGCAGAACGCCCCTTGCGGAAGGCAAGGGGCGCATGGGCTGCAAGGACGCTCGTAAGGGCGCAGTCGGAGGCCGCCGCGGGCCCGGGAGGGGCGTTACTCGGCGGTTACTTGGTGTTGACCGTGACCGTGCCGGCGATGATGTCCTTCTTGGCCTTGTCGACGGCCGCGACGACATCGGTCATCGCCTTGTACTTCGGGTTGGTGTCGGCGAAGCCGACGCCGTCGTTGGAGAGGCTGCCGCGGACCACGCCGGACAGGGGCTTGCCCTCGTACACGGACTTCACGAGGTCGTAGACGGCGCCGCCGACGTTCTTCAGGGCCGAGCCGAGGATGTAGTCCTTGTACGCCTTCAGCGCGCTCTGGTTGTACTGGTCGGAGTCGACGCCGATGGCCCACACCTTCTTGGCGGCGGCCTCGGTGATCACGCCCTGGCCGGAGAGGCCGGCCGCGTGGTAGATGACGTCGGCGCCGGCCTCGATCTGGCCGCTGGCCGCGTCCTTGCCCTTGTCGGGGCTGGAGAAGCCGCCCTCCTGGGGCGTCTCCGTCAGGTACTGCGACTCGATCTTGATGTTCGGGTTGATCGACTTGGCGCCCTGGACGTACCCGGCCTCGAACTTGTGGATCAGCGGGATGTCCACGCCGCCGATGAAGCCGATGTGTGCCTTCTTGGAGGTCTTGGCGGCGGCGACGCCTGCCAGGTACGAGGCCTGCTCCTCGTGGAAGACCAGGTCGGCGACGTTCTTGGCCTGGACCTGCTCGTCGTCGATGATCCCGAAGGTGATCTTCGGGAACTTGGCGGCGACCTCCTTGACGGCCGGCGCGTAGACGAAGCCGACGCCTATCACCGGGTTGTAGCCGGCCTGGGCGAGCTGGGTCAGGCGCTGCACCTTGTCCGCGTCGGACTCGCCGTCCTGCGGCTCGATGTCCTGGCCGCCGAGCTTGAACTCCTTCTCGGCCTTCTGGAAACCGGCGTAGGCGGCGTCGTTGAAGGACTGGTCGCCCTTGCCGCCGATGTCGTACGCGAGGCCGATGCCCTTGCCCGAGTAGCTGCCGGACTCCGTGTCGCCGGAGGACTTGGAGTCGCTGCTGGACTTGCCGCAGCCGGCGGCGGCGAGTGCGACGACCGCGACGGTCACCGCTGCCCGGGAGAATCTCGTCCTTCGAGAGATAAGACGCATTGCAAGCACCCTTCGTCCCCACGGCGCCGTGACCGGCCCGCTTTCCCCTTGGTGGCGCCGTTCCGCAAGGGCTTCCCCGACGAGCCGTTCCGGTGGCGATTCCGGCGCACAGTAACGCGCGTAGAAGGGGAGGGGAACGGGGTTTCTCGTGGCCGTTATCGATTCGTGCCGGGCTTGGGTTACAAGCGCGGCCCAGGCGTTACGCATGGGTGACACAAGGGAACGAAGGGGCGCTTTTCGGGCGCCCCTCGTCCCCTTGTCCGGGCCTTCTTCAAGGCCTTCTTCAAGGCCTTCTCCGGGGGCTTCTCCGGGGGCTTCTCCGGGGGCTTCTCCGGGGGCTTCTCAGCCGACGCGGGTCTCCGCGTCGAGCAGGGCGGCCGCCGTGAAGAGCTCCACGCCGACCGTGATCGCCGACTCGTCGGCGTCGAAGTCGCCCTGGTGCAGATCGCGTACGGTGCGCTCGCCGGGCGTGCGGACGCCGAGCCTTGCCATGGCGCCCGGTACCCGCTCCAGGTACCAGGAGAAGTCCTCGCCGCCGAGGCTCTGCTCGGTGCCCTCCACGGCCGCCTCGCCGCGCCGGGCGACCATGGCGTCCCGCAGCAGTCCAGTGACGTCTGCGTCGTTGACGACGGGCGGGACTCCCCGCACGTAGTTGATCTCCGACTTGGCCCGGTGCAGGTTGGCGACCTCGTCGATCGCCGCGACGACGATGTCCGGAGCCTGCCGCCACGCGTCGATGTCCAGGCAGCGGACGGTGCCGGAGAGCTCGGCGTGCTGCGGGATGACATTGGGCGCGTGGCCGCTCTCGATCCGGCCCCAGGTGACGGCGAGCCCGGCGCGCGTGTCCACCCGCCGGCCGACCAGCGCGGGCACGTCGGTGACGACCCGGGCGGCGGCGGTGACGAGGTCGGTGGTCAGGTGGGGGCGGGCGGTGTGGCCGCCGGGCCCGTCCAGCGCGATCTCCAGCCGGTCGCAGGCGGAGGTGATGGCGCCTTCGCGCAGTCCGACCCGGCCCGCGTCCACGCGGGGGTCGCAGTGCACGGCGATGATCCGGCCGACGCCGTCCAGCGCGCCGCACTCGATGGCGTCGGCGGCGCCGCCGGGCAGCACCTCCTCGGCGGGCTGGAAGATCAGCCGCACGGGCCGCGGAAGGCGCCCCTGCCGGTGCAGTTCCGCGAGGACGAGGCCGGCGCCGAGGACGACGGTGGTGTGCACGTCGTGACCGCAGGCGTGCGCGCGGTCGGGCACGGTCGAGCGGTAGGCGCACTCGGTCTTCATGTCGGGGATGGGCAGCGCGTCGATGTCGGCGCGCATCGCGAGGACGGGAACACCGTCGCCCTCTCCGTCCACCGCCCCGATGTCGCAGATGAGGCCGGTCCCGATGGCGAGCACGCGGGGCCTCAGCCCCGCCTTCTCGAGGCGGGCCTTGATCGCGGCCGTCGTACGGAACTCCTGGTTGCCGAGCTCGGGGTGCATGTGCAGGTCGCGGCGGAAGGCCACGAGCTCCGCGCGCAGCGCCTCCGGCAGGGTTCCGGGAAGGACTCCCGGCTCGGCAGCGGGGAGCACGTCTTCCCCGGAAGGATCGGCCTCGGACTCTCGGGACATCAGTTGCTTCACCCTCTGAAGGGTAGGACGCCGGAGCGGTCAACCGACCTACGATCAACAAAACTTCAACCCGTCAGGCGAAGAAAAGTTGGTCGCGCGGCGCATGGCTGCTGTGGGGGGTGGGTAAACTCCGCCGATTTTGCGGTCGGCACCCACATTTCTTCCTTCCTTTCACGGATACCACGGACCACTCATGGCACGCCGTGCCTGTCCACGGAGCGGACCGATCCCGACCGCCCCCGGACCGACCCGGATCGACCCGGACCGATCCCGGAATCATCACCGCCACGCGGCGATTCCGCCACGCAGCGCGAGGAACGGGTGTACGGCGGGCACGGTGCCCCCATGGAGACCTTGACGTGCGGCTGTGGCGAGGAGCACATCCCGGGGCTTCTCGCGAAGGGCATGGTGGCACTGGTGCTGACCGGGCTGGCGGTGATGGCCGTCACGGCGTGTGTGCTCACGGGTGTGATCTGGGCGTTCCTCCGGTGGCGGGACCGGGGGCGCGGGGAGAGTGAGCAGAGCTTCTTCGACGGTTTCGGCCGTTGGGAGGAGGAAGAGGGCGAGCGGTAGCCGTGGGGGGTGGGGCGTGAGGGGGCGTGAGGGGTCGACCGCCTCAGAGGCCCGGAGAGGACGGGCTGTTCCTGGTCCGCCCGGACGGTTATGTGGGCTGGGCGGGCCAGTCGGCGGAAGGGCTGGAGCGCTACCGGGCGCGGGTGGGCGCCCGACCCACGCGATCAGTCGCCGCCGTCGAGGAGCGTGTCCACGGAGAGCTCCAGGGTGACACCGACGGACTCGGGGACGGGGACGTCCTGGCCTCGCTTGTAGCGGACGGGGTCGGGGTACTTGCCGTCGGCCGGGTCCTGGTAGAGGAGTACCTCGTCGTGCTTGCGGTCGGCGATGAGGTAGGCGGGGATGCCGGCCTCGGCATAGCACTCGACCTTGGGACCGAGGTCGTCGGACCAGTTCGACGACGTCACTTCGACGACCAGGCGGAAGACGTTCGGAGCGAAGCAGTTCTTCGTCACGTGGGCGTCGCGGAAGTCCGCGTCGACTACGGAGAAGTCAGGGATCGCGAAGTCGTCGGACAACGTGGGCAGCCAAAGACCGATCCCCTGGACATACCGGAGCCCAGCCTTCCGAGCTCCTGCTCCGGCAAATGCTTCGATGAGCCAAGTCAGTGACAGGGCGTGCGAGCCGTCCGGCGGCGGTGTCACAGTGAGCCTCCCCTGGAGAATCTCCACGCGGTGCCCAGGCAGTGCACGAGAAAGCTGGTCGGCGGCTTCGCTCAACGTCAGCTCGTGTTGCAGTACGGCCACGGCATCCTCCTTTTCGGGGAACACTCTCCACGAGCGTATCCGGGGGCGGACAGAATCCGCCCTCGATCACCCATTCGAGGGAATCGCCCAGCTCAGAACGCATCCGACGGCACGTAAGTCCCCCAGACCTCCCGGAGGGCGTTGCACACCTCGCCCACCGTCGCCCGGGCGCGCAGCGCGTCCTTCATCGGGTAGAGGACGTTGTCCTCGCCCTCCGCCGCCTTCTTCAGGGCGTCCAGGGCCGAGTCCACCGCCGCCTGGTCGCGTTCGGCGCGCAGCTTCGCGAGCCGGTCCGCCTGCTGGGCCTCGATGGCCGGGTCGACGCGGAGCGGCTCGTAGGGCTCCTCGGCGTCGAGCTGGTAGCGGTTGACGCCGACGACGACCCGCTCGCCGGAGTCGGTCTCCTGGGCGATCCGGTAGGCGGAGCGCTCGATCTCGGACTTCTGGAAGCCGTGCTCGATGGCGGTGACCGCGCCGCCGAGGTCCTCGACCTTCCGCATGAGTTCGACGGCCGCCGTCTCGACGTCGTCGGTCATCTTCTCCACGACGTACGACCCGGCGAAGGGGTCGACGGTCGCCGTCACGTCCGTCTCGTAGGCGAGCACCTGCTGGGTGCGCAGGGCGAGGCGCGCGCTCTTGTCCGTGGGCAGCGCGATCGCCTCGTCGAAGGAGTTCGTGTGCAGGGACTGGGTGCCGCCGAGGACCGCCGCGAGGCCCTGGACGGCGACCCGCACCAGGTTCACCTCCGGCTGCTGGGCCGTCAGCTGGACGCCCGCCGTCTGCGTGTGGAACCGCAGCATCAGCGACTTGGGGTTCTTCGCGCCGAACTCGTCCTTCATCACCCGCGCCCAGATCCGGCGCGCGGCACGGAACTTCGCGACCTCTTCGAGGATCGTCGTACGCGCCACGAAGAAGAAGGACAGCCGCGGGGCGAAGTCGTCGACGTCCATCCCCGCGGCCACCGCCGTACGGACGTACTCGATGCCGTCCGCCAGCGTGAAGGCGATCTCCTGCGCCGGGGACGCGCCCGCCTCCGCCATGTGATAGCCGGAGATCGAGATCGTGTTCCACTTCGGGATCTCGGCCTTGCAGTACTTGAAGATGTCGGCGATGAGGCGCAGCGAGGGCTTCGGCGGGAAGATGTACGTCCCGCGCGCGATGTACTCCTTCAGGACGTCGTTCTGGATCGTGCCCGTGAGCCGGTCGGCCGGGACGCCCTGCTCCTCGCCGACCAGCTGGTACATGAGCAGCAGCAGGGCCGCGGGGGCGTTGATCGTCATCGACGTCGACACCTTGTCCAGCGGGATCCCGCCGAACAGCACCCGCATGTCGTCGATCGAGTCGATCGCCACGCCGACCTTGCCGACCTCGCCGGAGGCGATCGGCGCGTCGGAGTCGTGGCCCATCTGGGTGGGCAGGTCGAAGGCGACCGACAGGCCCATCGTGCCGTTGGCGATCAGCTGCTTGTAGCGGGCGTTGGACTCCACCGCCGTGCCGAAGCCCGCGTACTGGCGCATCGTCCAGGGGCGGCCGGTGTACATCGACGGGTAGACGCCCCGGGTGAAGGGGTACGCGCCGGGCTCGCCCAGCTTCTCGGCCGGGTCCCAGCCCGCCAGGTCCTCGGGCCCGTAGACCGGTTCGATGGGGAGTCCGGACTCCGACTCACGCGCCATTGGTGTGATGCCTCCCGCTGAGCAATTACCCGTCAGTACAGTCCGACCCTTCGACGGACTGTATCGGCGTGCGTGCACCCGGTGGAGGGGAGCACGCTGGGAGCTTCCTCACAGACTGATTGCGGTCCCGGTCACAACCTTGCCGGTCCGTTCGTGAGACGTCATCCGGGGGGAAGATTCCAGGCATGCGGATGCGGAGATCGATCGCCGTCCTGGCCGCCGCGGCGGCCCTGGTGACGGTGTGCGGCGGCTGTAGCGTGCAGACCCCGAAGACGGACACCGGCACGGGCAGGGGCGCGGACGGGGGTGCGGACGGGGGCGCGCGCTCGCCCGTCCCCGCCGACGCCGGCCGGACGACACCCCGCTCGCCCCGGGCCTCGACCCCGGCCGGGACGACCGCCGACGACAAGCCGAGCGCCCCGGCCACCGACGCCCCACCCCCCGCCGTGCTGTGGTCGCCCGGCGACACCGGGCGCGCGGTGCGCGAGCTCCAGGCCCGGCTGCGGCAGGTCGCCTGGCTCTACGACGGCCCCACGGGCACGTACGACGACCGTACCGAGGAGGCGGTGAAGGGCTTCCAGGGCAAGCGCGGGCTGCCGAGGACCGGGACGACGGACACCGTCACCTGGCAGCGGCTGCTGGGCATGACGCGGGAGCCGGGCCAGTGGGAGCTGTATCTGATGGGCGGTCAGCCGGCCGCCGCGCCCGATCCCCGCTGTCTGACCGGGCGGGTGCTGTGCATCGACAAGACGACCCGCACCCTGCGCTGGATGATCGACGGCCGGACCGAGTCGACGGTGTCGGTCCGCTTCGGCTCGCAGTACACGCCCACCCGCGAGGGTGTGTTCCACGTCTACTGGAAGTCCCGCGACCATGTGTCCACGCTCTACCACTCGCCGATGCCGTACGCGATGTTCTTCAGCGGCGGGCAGGCGGTGCACTACTCGGCCGACTTCGCGGCCCGCGGTTACGCCGGCGCCTCGCACGGCTGCGTCAATGTGCGGGACGAGGCGGCCATCGCGAAGCTCTTCGCGCAGGTGAGGAACGGCGACAAGGTCGTCGTGTCCTGGTAGGCGTTGGGGGCGCGAGCGGGACCGGGGGAACGTGTCCCGCCCGCGCCGAGCGCACGAGCCGAAGGTACGGGGGGAACCCCGGCTCGGTGCAAGGGCCGATGACCAGTCGGCTCACTTGTTACTGCGCCCCGGCCGCCAAAAACGTCACACCCCACGCGAAAAAACTTCTGCGATCTACGAAGTCGCAGGTCAGCGGGGCGTGGCGGGGGCTCACTCGTCGGGGCAGCTGCCGCTCGTGGAGGAGAACAGCGCCGGGAATCCCTTCCGTGAGGCCTCCCGGTTGGCGATGCTCACGAGCTGGTTGACGGTGATGACGGCGCCGTTGAGGTCGGGAGCGTGGATGATCCTGGACTCCTGCGGGCGACCGTTGTAGCGGATGCAGAAGGGGAACGGGAACATCTGGACGTCACCGGTGGACGATGCCCCGTCGGACGACAGGATCTCCGCCAACTCGGTTGATTCCGTTGCGAGTTCATCGATCGTGGGCGTCACTTCGGTCTCTTCTCCCATGACGGCTCTCCTTGGTGCGATGGGATAGGACCTTGCACTTCCCGATGGTTCCCGAGGTCCCGGCGGCCTGCAAACCGGCACCGGGTCGCGGGCGGCGCGGCGTCATGGATCGGCTGATCGGCGTGCCGGAGCCGCCGTCCTGACGATGGTCGTTTCAGCCGTGACCGTGGCCGCCGCCGTGGCCGCCGTGGCTGCCGCCTCCCTGGCCGTGACCGCGGCGGCCGCCTCTGTGGCCGCCGTCATCGTCGTCGTCGGAAGTGCCGCCGCCCCGGCCGGACTTGTCGTCCGTACCGCTCCCGCGGGTCGATCCGCTCTGGCCGTCGCGGTCCCCCTGGCCCATTCCGGTGTCCCGGCCGGCGGTGCCGTTTCCCGTGCGGGCGTCGCCGCGTGGGTTTGCGCCGGCGGCGTGGTCGAGGACGCCCGCGCAGAACGTCGGCACGCGCTTCGAGCCGCCCGCCAGGTTCTCCAGGGTCCGCCGGCGGCCGGCGTCCAGGGTCTTGCCGGCGCTCAGGTCGCGGCAGGACGAGCTCACGCCGCCCGGCCAGACGCCGCGCAGGTCCGGGCCGGCGGTGGCGTCGTCGTCCGCGGTGCCGTTCCCGGCGCCCTTGCCGGCCTCGCCGCCGGCGCCTCCGGGGCCGCCCGTGCCGCCCTCCGGGGGCGTCGACGGCGCGGTGCCGCCCGAGGCGTCCGGGGAGGGGGAGACGAGCGGGCGCTCGGGGAGCGCGGGCGCCGAGACGGAGGGACGCGCCGGTTCCGCGCCGTCGAACGGGGACGGCAGGACGCCGGTCCCGACCGCGACCCCGCCGAGCACCCCTACGGCCAGCGCCGCGGCCAGTCCCAGCCGCGCGGGCCGGATCCGGCGGGGACGGCGAGCGGCCTCGCGGACACCGCCGACGATGCGCACCAGCCCGACGTCGACCGCGTGCGCCTCACCGGCCCCACCGGCCTCACCGGCGAGTCCGGCGGTGGCGCCCCGGGCGAGGTCGGCGCGGTCCGCGTGGGTCTTACGGAAGGCGGCCAGGGCCGCGGCCTCGCCGGGGAGCTCCTCGTCGGCGGGCAGGGACGCGGCGGCCGGTGCGGACAACGCGGCCAGCGTCCTCGCGAGGCGTTCGGCCTGCTCCTCGGCCGGGCCGTCGAGAGCGTGGCCGGGTGACTCACCGCGCAGCAGACGCTCCGCGGTTTCGCGGTCGAGCCACCTGTCCTGCTTGTCGGCCATCACATGTCCTTCTGCGTCCGCGCGCGCACTTGCGTCACACTGGCGGACGTCACCGCGCGCGAGCGCGTTCCACGCTGCGGCGGCAGTGCGTCCAGCGCGCCCGCCGTCTCCGCATCGTCGCCGAGCAGTTCGGCGAGCTTCTTCAGACCGCGGTGCGCGGCCGTGCGTATCGCGCCGGGCCGTTTGCCGAGCGTCTCGGCGGCCGTCTTGGCGTCCAGGCCCATGACGACCCGCAGGACGACGGCCTCGGCCTGGTCCTGCGGCAGCCGGGCGATGAGGCCGAGGGTGCGGCCGGTGGCGAGCGCCTCGATGGCCTCGCCCGCGGTGTCGGACTCGCCGGCCCGGCCGGTCAACTCGGTCTCGTCGCCGCCGATCGCGGGACGCCTCCCCCGCATGCGTATGTGGTCCAGGGCGCGGTTGCGGGCGATCCGGGCGGCCCAGCCGCGGAAGCGGTCCGCGTCGCCGCTGAACCGCTCCAGGTCACGCGCGATCTGCAGCCAGGCCTCGGAGGTGACGTCCTCGGCGTCGAGGTCGCCGACGAGTGTGCGCACGTACCCGAGCAGCCGCGGGTGCACCGTGCGGTACACAGTCCGGAACGCGCTCTCGTCCCCGTTCTGTGCCGCGAGCACCGCGGCTGTCAACTCCGCGTCGTCCCCCACGTCGTGGTTCCTCGGTCGATGGTTCGCGGTCCGTGGACCGCAGGTCGTTGCGGTGGTCTGCCGCTTGGCCGTCCGGCGCGAAAGGCACGTTACGACCTGAAACCGCCGCACGTCCACGACCGTAGAACATGCAACTGACTCGTGACTCGAGGGGGTGTGCCCGGGGTGTGACAGAAAACGCACTCTCGGCGCTGTAGGGAGTACGGGCCGCCGCGCGGCCCGTGCCGCGCGACGGCCGGGGCCTCTCCTGTGGGGGGTGGCGGCTCCGGCCGTTGCCTCGGCGGCAACGGGTCATCCGCCGTTCGCGGCCCTGGTCTTCCCCGAGTTCGCGGACCTCTCGGGCGTCACGGTCTTCTCCGCCTTGGGGCTCGTCTCGGCCCTGGGGCCCGTCTCCGCCCTGGGGCTCGTCTCGGCCTTCGGCGTCTTCTCCGCCCTGGGGCTCTTCTCCGCCTTCGGCGCCTTCTCGGCCTTCTGCTGACCGTGGGCCGCGCAGTACGCGGCGACGTTCTGCTCGCCGCCCGCCGCCGTCACGAGCCGCTGCCAGGCGGTGGAGTCCATCGCCTGGCCCCCTCCCTGGACCTTCTCGTAGGCACGGCAGTGGGCCTCGGTGTCCTTGGCGTTCGCGGGACGGTCCCGCTCGGCGCCGTCCGTGCCGGACGGGGCGCCGGACGGCGTGTCGGACCGACCGGACGGCGCGCTCGCCGACCGCTCCGGGTGCCCGGAGCCGTCGCCGCCGCCGTCGGTGACGGAGCCGATCGCGGCGTACGCGACCCCGCCCAGCGCGAGAGCGGCGATCAGCGCGGAGAGCGTGACCCGCAGCGAGCGGGCGGTGTGCCGCCGGGCGGGCCGGGACCGCCAGTCGTCGCGGCGCCGGGGACGCGCCCGGTGCGCGCCGGAGTCCCGGGCGGCCCGGAACGCGGCGACGGCCCGCAGCTCACCCTCGCTGCCCCCGGCCATGTCGGTGCCCGTGCCCGTGCTCGGACGGTCGCCGGGCCCGCGCAGGGCGTGGGCGAGCAGCGCCTCCAGCCCCGACAGGTCGGCGACGGCGTCGTCAGGGTGCGCGCGCCGACGGCCGAAGCCCGCGCCGTCGTTCAGCCGTTCACCCATGTTCGTTTCCGCCTCTGTCCCATCCGTCCGATCGGGCCGTGCCACCGGGTGGCCGCGCCCACCAGTGATCCATACGGTCCGCGGCCGTCGCCGTTCACGTCGACTCCCCCAGCGTCCGGGGCCCGCCATCCGTCACACCTGTGCCGCTCTCGCCGTTCGCGTCGGCGACGCCCAGCTGGCGGGCCAGCCGCTTCAGACCGCGGTGCGCGGCCGTACGCACCGCGCCGGGCCGCTTGCCGAGCACGCGGGCCGCGGCGGGTCCGTCCAGCCCTACGACGACCCGCAGCAGCACGGCCTCCGCCTGGTCCTGCGGCAGCCCGCGGACCAGCTCCAGGGCGTGCGCGGTGGAGAGTGCCTCCAGCGCCTGGTCGTGGGTGCTGTGCGGCCCGGGCAGGTCGAGGACGACGTCCTGGTCCAGCGCCGCCGACCGGGGCCTCACCCGCAGCCGGCGCAGGTGGTCGAGGGCCCGATGCCGGGCGATGGTCGCGGTCCAGCCCCGGAAGCCGGCGCCGTCGCCGCGGAACCTGCCCAGGTCGCGGGAGATCTCCAGCCAGGCGTCGGAGGCCACGTCCTCGGCGTCGTCGCCGACGATGCCGCGCAGGTAGCCGAGCAGTCCGGGCTGCACGATCCGGTACGCGACGGCGAACGCGGTCTCGTCGCCGTCCTGGGCCCGTGCCACGGCCGCGCCCAGTTCCCCGTCGTACGCGTGCGCGCGCCGGGATTCCCCTCCCTGGCCCAAGACTGTCCTCGTTCGTACGGAGTCCGTTGCGGGCGCACGACCGTCCCGCCGGACACCCGGTCCGGACGCGGCCACGCCCCCACGGTCATCAGCGTCCGGCCGCACAGAAGTGTCACAGCGAACGGAGATGACGGATGCGGCAGACGCCTCCACGGTCAGGCCGCCGCCCGCCGGGCGCGCCCATGGAGGGTCAGATAGAAGGTCCGCAGGGATTCCTCCGGACTCCCGGTCTCGAACCGGTTGACGACCTTCCCGAGCGGGTTCCACACCCGCCCGTCCGGCATCCGCACCCCGACCGCCTGTCCGAACCAGGCACGCTGGTCGCCGTCGAGATCCACCCACAGCCCGCCGGCCCGCCGCACCAGCACCTCGCCGACGTACGCCCCGAGCCCGACGAGCGTGTCGTGCGCCCGCTCCCGGTCGGCGCCGCCCTTGCGCACCCCGTCGACGAGGAAGTCGACGACCCGCAGACTGGCGACGGAGTAGTCGAGCGGCAGCCGCTGCCGGGCGGTGACCCGTGCGACGAACCCCGTGGCACACCCCCGCATCCCCCGCGCGTCCGGCGTGCCCGCATCCACCCCGCTGCTCATGGGTCCCCACCCCTCCACTCGGTCCTGGAAACCGGATCGGCTCCCCGCTGTCCCAGCGGACGGGCACCCCCGAACATCACGGGTCACAGAGGTGTCACTCGTCACACGGCCACTGACCAGCACAGGCACCCCGGGCAACCCGTGCACTCGGGGCAGTCCGCTGCACAGGCGCCGTCCGCGGCTAGCGCCGTCCCCGCATCGCGTCCCGGCACAGCAGCCGCAGGGAGCCGTGGCCGCCGAGGCAGCGGCGGGCCTCGTCGAGGGGCTCCCACAGGCGTCCGTCGGGGGTGCGGACCCAGTGGTCGCCGCCGGTCGCCCACCACTCGGCGCCGGTCTGCCGGACGATCACCTCACCGGCGTACGCCCCGAAGCCACGGAGCGTGTTCTCCGCGGCCGGGGGCTCCGTGCCCGCTCGGCGCAGCTCCTCGATCAGCCGGTCGACGCGCCACAGACTCTGCGCGGAGAAGTCGAGATGTTCGCGCACGCCCTCCCGCGCGGCGGCCACCGCCTCCGCCGCCCAGCGCACCGGTTTCACGGCGGCGGAGGGCCGGCCCGGCTGTCGTGCGTGCTGAGGTCCCTGCGCCACGTGCGCCGTCCGGGTCGCTTGAGTTGTCCACGTCACATAGAGAAGAGCGGCGCCCGGCCGTGATCCGTCACGCGAATCCGGCCCCTCCCCGAGACCGGCGCAGGACCACCCCGCCTCCACCCCAGCTCGGGCACAGAGGTGATGATTCCGCGCTCCCGCGCGCTCCTTTATTGATGAGCGCGTACCTCCGGCTCCGCGCCGTGCCCCCTTCGGCCCTGCGCAACAGCGCGACCTGGCTGCGGAAGCTGTTCGACGAAGACCATGACCGCCTGAACTGCGCATCGGCCCTGGACGGCCGTTACGGCGACCACCAGGTGCTCTACGCCGACACCCACGTGGTGCTCGGCGGGGAGCGCGTGTACCCGGCCCGTTCGAAGGAGCCGCCGTTCGTGCTGCTGACCGTCGCCCAGACGGCCCGGGTCGCCGCCTTCCTGACGGAGAGCGACTTCGACGACCTGTGGCGGCCCGCCCGTGCCGAACTCCTGCCCCGCTACGGCGGCACCGCAGAGGAGACCCGCACCCGGGCCGCGTTCGCCTCGGCGCACCGGGACCTGACGGACTTCTACGCCGCGACCGCGCGGCACCGGGACGCGGTCGTCAAATGGTTGGGGGACACCTGCTCACCTGCGTCCCCGGGCCCGCCGTGACACCACCGCGCGCAGCACCCGGCGACCCTCGATGGACACCTCCAGCGCGCGGCGCAGTCCGCCCGCGCCATGGCCGGCCAGGACTTCCAGGACGGTGACCTGGCGGCGCAGTTCGGCGGCCACGAGGGGCGACATGCCCTCCGTACGGCCCTCGCGGCGGGAGTCGACCGGGGCGGCGTCCTCGGCCGGGTCGAGGAGGCGGTGGATCTGGAGGGAGGCGACGGAGCAGGCGTCGGCCCAGCGCCGCACCTCGCCGGCGAAGCGGTCGGCCGGGGCCGCGGCCAGCATCCGGCGGACCAGGAGCACGGCCTCGTCGGCGCCGCCCTCCTCCACGCCGCCGTCGCCCACCGCCGCGTCGCCGGACTCCAGCTTGCCGCGCACCTGTTCCAGGAGCTCGCCCCAGTCGGCGCCGTCGGAGGCCTCGGTGAGGTTGCCCCACAGGGGGCGCAGGATGTCGTCGTCACCCCCGAGCAGGGGCACGCACCGATCCAAACAAGCCAACCCGCTGGCAGCCAGTCCGCGTTCGTCGGCCTGAGCGATCAGTTCCATCAGGCTCATCCACGCCTCCCTCGCCAGGGCGCCTACCTTACGGAGCCCGCACTTCCCCTTACTGCGTGCGACGGGGCAGGAGTGTCACAGGAGGGACCGGGGGGACAGGAGGGGAGACCCAGAGGAACGCATTTCAGCCAACTCCCCGACAGCACCGGCAGCACCGGCAGCACTGGCAGTGCCGACAGCGCCGTGGACCGGCGGCGGACTCAGCCCAGCCGGTTCGCCAGGGCCCTGAACTGCGTCCAGGTCAGCGCCGGCGTCCTCGCGTCCCACAGCTTCTGGGACGTCGCCCGCAACGGCATCCGTATGCCCGCGGCGACCTGGGCCTGCGTCTGCGAGTCGGCGAGGTCGCACCACACCGAGAAGGAACCGCCGAGTATCTGGGCGTCGTACCGCGCGGCCACCGGCGTGGTGCCGCGCAGGACGCGCGGGGTCCACTGCTCGTAGATGCGCCGCCCGGTCGGGTAGACGAAGGTCTGCGGCTGCCCGAGGACGTAGTACAGGTACTCGTCGTTGTAGTTGAGCACCTTGCGTCCCGCGCTCAGGTACTCCACCGGCTTGCGCGCCCCGATCTCCTTGCCGGTCCAGTACGCGACCACGAGATCGGAGGCCGGCTTGACCGACGTCCCCCGGAAGAACCCGTCGTTCCACACCCGCATGGTGCGGTCGTGGGCGCGGACGGTGTCGGCGCGGTCGTTCAGCCAGCCGGTGGTGAGGTCGGCGACGGTCGCGCCGGCGCCGTACCGAGCCGCCGCGGCGGAGGCGAGCTGCGGGTAGGAGGCCGCCGGGTTCGACTTCGTCAGGGCCTGGTACTCGTCGCCGCCGAGGTGCCAGTAGGCGCCGGGGAACAGACCGGCGTACTCGTTCAGCAGGTCGTCGAGGAGCTTCGCGGAGGCGTCCTTGGAGATGTCGATCGCCCCGCGGGTCGCCACCCCGTTCACATTGCGCAGTTGCAGCTCGGGGTGGGCGGCGAGGACGGCGCCCAGGTGCCCCGGCGAGTCGATCTCGGGCACGACGGTGATGTGCCGGCTCGCCGCGAGGCCGACGATCTTCCTCACCTCGGCCTTGGTGAGGTGCTGCCGGGCGACGATCTCCGGGTGGGTGTCGGACTCGATCCGGAAGGACTGGTCGTCGGAGAAGTGCAGCCCGAGCTGGTTGAACTTCAGATCGCCGAGCTCACGGATCCGGTCCTCGATCCAGGCGGGGCTGAAGTACTTGCGGGCGATGTCCAGCGTGAACCCGCGCTGCGGCTTGGCCGGCTGGTCGCGGACGACGCCCTCCGACGCCGTACCACCGCCGTGCACCTCCTGCTTGAGGGTGCGGGTGCCGTAGAAGACACCGTCGTCGGAGGGCCCGCTGATGGTGGCCCGCCCGCCGCGCACGGTCATGGTGTACGACTCCGGGTTCGCGCCCTCGTCGTCGTTCAGCGCCAGCCGCAGGTCCCCGGCGCGGACGTCGTTCTTCTCCCCGGCGTACGTCAGCCCCAGCTCACCGGCGACGAGCCGCCCCTCGTCGGCGAGACCGGCGTCGCTCACCACCACCCGGTGCCCGGCCACCGGACGCCAGCCAGGACCGCGCGCCGGGGTGTGGGAGCGGACGGCGGGGATGGTGCGGGGGGTCGTCGACAGGGGGTAGGAACGGGTGGGGGTCGGGCTCGCGGCCGGTGCGGCGGCATCGGCGCCGCCACCGATGGAGGTCCCCGCGGAGGTCCCGGCGGCGGCCTGCTGGGAAGTGGCCGACCCGGCGGGCGCCCCGCCACTGTTCCCCGACGAGGCCCACACCCCCACCCCGGCCCCGAGCGCGACGACCAACCCGCCCGCCGTCAGCGCCCGCAGCACCACCCGCTGCTGCGGCGTCCGCTGTGACGCGCGGCGTGGGTTCCTCTGCGGCGCACGGCGCCGATGACTGTGCCTGCTCACTCCGCCAACCGTACGACGCCCGTCCGCTCCCAGCGCGCCGAAAACCGCGCGATGGTGTCCACGACACCTTCCGAAACTCTCTCGTTCGAGTGAAATTCGGGCATCCGTCGGACACGAACTGACCGTGCTCGATAACGTGGCGACACATCCTTCACTGCATCCCCTGCCACACCACACGTGACGCGAGGATCCACGCTGCCTGCGCACCGTCTTTCCCACCTCTCCGGCCGCCTCGCCATACCGGCGCAGATCCGGAACGCACCCGCACCCGTGCTGGACGGCTTCAACACCGCGCCCGCCGAAGAGGCCCACCGCGCCCTCCTCACCTGCCTGCGCAGCCCCCGCTGGGCCCGCCGCCTCGCCGACCACCGCCCCTACCCGACCCTCGACGCCCTCCTGGCCGCGTCGGACGAGGCCGCGTACGACCTGACCGCGGGAGACCTGGCGGAGGCCCTGGCGGCAGAGTCCCTCCCCGCCCTCCCGGACGACGCGTACGGCGCGGCCCACATGGCACTGAGCGCGGCCCACGCGGCATACGAGGCGAGATTCGGACACGCCTTCGTCATCTGCCTGGACGGCGTGCCGGCGGACGAGGCCCTGGACTACGTCCTGGAAGCCATCCGGTCACGTTTGACGAACGATCCGGAGGACGAACGGGTGGTCGCGGCAGAAGAACTCCGCCGCCTGGCAAGACAACGACTGACGCAGCTCGTGTAGGGGCGCGGCCCGGAAAATGCGCGGCTCCGCCGGGGCGCGGGCCTGCGACATGTGCGGCTACCGCCGCGTGGCGCGACCAGCCGCCACGGCGCCGCACCCGGCATATAACAGGACACCCCACCCCGGAAGCCGCAAACGCTAACCCAAACGCGTGCCACTTTGATCACACCGGTAGGCCCGCTGTAAGCGCCAAGCCAGCGGCTGGCTACCATGCTGGGGGCCGGTGGACCGTACCCGGCCGGGCCCGTCCGACACCCAAGCCGGCAGGCTCCAATCCCCGCTCCCGGAGGGTTCTTCCGTGCCGGCTGGAACGCTGTACCGCGGCCGGGAAGGAATGTGGTCGTGGGTGGCTCACCGAGTCACCGGCGTCCTCATCTTCTTCTTCCTGTTCGTCCACGTGCTCGACACCGCGCTCGTGCGTGTCTCCCCCGAGGACTACGACAAGGTCGTAGCCACCTACAAGACCCCGATCGTCGGGCTGCTGGAGTACGGCCTCGTCGCCGCCATCCTCTTCCACGCCCTCAACGGTCTGCGCGTCATCGCCGTCGACTTCTGGTCGAAGGGCCCGCGGTACCAGAAGCAGATGCTCTGGAGCGTCGTGGGCCTGTGGGTCGTGCTGATGCTCGGGGCCATCTACCCCGTCCTCGGGCACGCCGCTCGTGAACTGTTCGGGAGCTGACACCGATGGCCACCACTGAAACCACCGCTGCCGGGATCGGCCCCGTAGAGGGCGGCTCGATCTACAACGTCGACAACCCGGCGCCCCTCATCGAGGCCCCGCGCAAGCGCACCAAGAAGACCCCGAAGTCCACCCGGGGCAACTTCGAGATGGCCGCGTGGCTGTTCATGCGGCTCTCCGGCGTCGTGCTGGTCGTGCTGGTCCTGGGCCACCTGCTCATCCAGCTGGTGCTGGACGGCGGCGTGTCCAAGATCGGCTTCGCCTTCGTGGCCGGCCGTTGGGCCTCCCCGTTCTGGCAGGTCTGGGATCTGCTGATGCTGTGGCTCGCGATGCTGCACGGGGCCAACGGCCTGCGTACGGTCATCAACGACTACGCGGAGCGCGCGAACACCCGGCTGTGGCTGAAGGGCCTGCTCTACACCGCCACGGTGTTCACCATCCTGCTGGGCACGCTGGTGATCTTCACCTTCGACCCGAACATCCGCTAGGCGCACGGGACCGAGGGACTGAGAGAACCACTCATGAAGATCCACAAGTACGACACAGTCATCGTCGGCGCCGGCGGCGCGGGCATGCGCGCGGCCATCGAGTCGACGAAGCGCAGCCGCACGGCGGTCCTGACCAAGCTCTACCCCACCCGCTCCCACACGGGCGCCGCGCAGGGCGGCATGGCCGC
This sequence comes from Streptomyces sp. NPDC050121, assembly GCF_044460385.1. Classification (NCBI taxonomy): domain Bacteria; kingdom Bacillati; phylum Actinomycetota; class Actinomycetes; order Kitasatosporales; family Streptomycetaceae; genus Streptomyces; species Streptomyces sp. NPDC050121. Next base: position 44,500 of record NZ_JBITJV010000018.1, read on the forward strand.
CGCGCTCGCCAACGTGGAGGAGGACAACTGGGAGTGGCACACCTTCGACACGGTCAAGGGCGGTGACTACCTGGTCGACCAGGACGCCGCCGAGATCCTGGCGAAGGAGGCCATCGACTCGGTCCTCGACCTGGAGAAGATGGGCCTGCCGTTCAACCGGACGCCCAACGGGACGATCGACCAGCGTCGCTTCGGCGGCCACAGCCGCAACCACGGCGAGGCCCCCGTCCGCCGCTCCTGCTACGCGGCCGACCGCACCGGCCACATGATCCTCCAGACGCTGTACCAGAACTGCGTGAAAGAGGGCGTGGAGTTCTTCAACGAGTTCTACGTCCTGGACCAGCTGATCACCGAGGTCGACGGCGTGAAGCGGTCGGCCGGCGTGGTCGCCTACGAACTCGCCACCGGTGAGATCCACGTCTTCCAGGCGAAGGCCGTGATCTACGCGTCCGGCGGCACCGGCAAGTTCTTCAAGGTGACGTCGAACGCGCACACGCTGACGGGCGACGGCCAGGCCGCCGTCTACCGCCGCGGGCTGCCGCTGGAGGACATGGAGTTCTTCCAGTTCCACCCGACCGGCATCTGGCGCATGGGCATCCTGCTGACGGAGGGCGCCCGCGGTGAGGGCGGCATCCTCCGCAACAAGGACGGCGAGCGCTTCATGGAGAAGTACGCGCCGGTCATGAAGGACCTCGCCTCCCGGGACGTGGTCTCGCGGTCGATCTACACGGAGATCCGGGAAGGCCGCGGCTGCGGACCCGAGGGCGACCACGTCTACCTCGACCTCACCCACCTCCCGCCGGAGCAGCTCGACGCGAAGCTCCCGGACATCACCGAGTTCGCGCGCACCTACCTCGGCATCGAGCCGTACACGGACCCGATCCCGATCCAGCCCACCGCGCACTACGCGATGGGCGGCATCCCGACGAACGTCGAGGGCGAGGTGCTGTCCGACAACACCACGGTGGTCCCGGGCCTGTACGCCGCCGGCGAGGTCGCCTGCGTCTCGGTGCACGGCGCGAACCGCCTGGGCACGAACAGCCTTCTGGACATCAACGTGTTCGGCAAGCGTGCGGGCATCGCCGCCGCCGAGTACTCCCAGAAGGCGGACTTCGTCGAGCTGCCGGAGAACCCGGCGGAGCTCGTCGTCTCCCAGGTGGAGCGGCTGCGGTCGTCCACGGGCACGGAGCGCGTGGCGGTCCTGCGCCGCGAGCTGCAGGAGACCATGGACGCGAACGTCATGGTGTTCCGCACGGAGCAGACGATCAAGACGGCGGTCGAGAAGATCGCGGAACTCCGCGAGCGCTACAAGAACGTCTCGATCCAGGACAAGGGCAAGCGGTTCAACACGGACCTGCTGGAGGCCATCGAGCTCGGCAACCTGCTCGACCTCGCCGAGGTCATGGCGGTCTCCGCCCTCGCCCGCAAGGAGTCCCGCGGCGGTCACTACCGCGAGGACTACCCCAACCGCGACGACGTCAACTTCATGCGCCACACCATGGCGTACCGCGAGGTGGGCGACGACGGCGCCGAGTCCATCCGTCTCGACTACAAGCCGGTCGTCCAGACCCGCTACCAGCCGATGGAGCGTAAGTACTGATGGCAACCCCGACCCTGGACAAGGCGGACGCGGCCGGCACGCCCGAGCCCGGCTTCGCCGACTCGCCGTACATCACGGCCACCTTCCGCATCCGCCGCTTCAACTCCGAGGTCTCGGCGGAAGCGGTGTGGGAAGACTTCCAGCTGGAGATCGACCCGAAGGAGCGCGTCCTCGACGCCCTCCACAAGATCAAGTGGGACCAGGACGGCACCCTGACGTTCCGCCGCTCCTGCGCACACGGGATCTGCGGTTCGGACGCGATGCGGATCAACGGCAAGAACCGCCTCGCGTGCAAGACGCTGATCAAGGACCTCAACCCCGCGAAGCCGATCACGGTCGAGCCCATCAAGGGCCTGACGGTCCTGAAGGACCTGGTCGTCGACATGGAGCCGTTCTTCCAGGCGTACCGCGACGTGATGCCGTTCCTGATCACCAAGGACACGAACGAGCCCACGCGCGAACGCCTCCAGACGGCGGAGGACCGCGAGCGCTTCGACGACACGACGAAGTGCATCCTGTGCGCGGCCTGCACCTCGTCCTGCCCGGTGTTCTGGAACGACGGCCAGTACTTCGGGCCGGCCGCCATCGTGAACGCCCACCGCTTCATCTTCGACAGCCGTGACGAAGCGGGCGAGCAGCGCCTCGAGATCCTGAACGACAAGGACGGCGTCTGGCGCTGCCGCACCACGTTCAACTGCACGGACGCCTGCCCGCGCGGCATCGAGGTCACCAAGGCGATCCAGGAGGTCAAGCGAGCGCTGATCACGCGCCGCTTCTGACTCCGTCTCCCGGCACGTCGTCGAGGGCCCCGTTTCCCGGTTTCGTCACCGGAGGCGGGGCCCTCGGGCGTTCAAACGCCACGATCGGGTGAACGTGATCAAGAGGGACACCGATAGGACTTCCGGCCTACGATGATGGTCTCGACACCAGCCCCAAGGAGGCACGCGATGTCCGCTGCAGCCGTCGAGCAGCCCTTCGACGACGAGCCGTTCTCGCTCACGGCCATCGCCGACGAGATCATGGAGCGCCATCCGGGCTACCGCGTCGAGATCATCGGAGGCTACCTCCTCGTGACACCGTCACCGGATGCCCCACACGCCCGCGCTCTGACGAAGCTCATGCGCCCCTTCATCGCAGCAGGGCTCGACGACGGGGAAACCGAGGTCCTGCAGAACGTCGGTCTGTGGCTACCGACCGGCGAGGACGACTACGTCATCCCCGACCTGGTGATCGTCGACTCCGACATCGACGACCACTTCGTGCGGAACAACGCATACGACCCGGCCTGCTTCCGCCTGGTCCTGGAGGTCACGTCCGGGAACTGGAAGGACGACGTGAAGACCAAGGTCCCCGCGTACGCCGAGGCCATGATCCCCGTCTACGTCGTCGTCGACCGCAAGCACCAGCGGGTCCACGTCCTCACCGGACCGAAGAAGGGCGGCTACGACAACCACCAGTTCTACGCCCCGGGCCAGTCTTTCCGCCTGCCCTACTCGATCGGTGCCGAGATCACCCTGAGCGCCGCGGAGATTCTCGCGGCAGGTCGGCCGAGGACGAGCGACTGACCCTCCGTCACCACGACGCGTACCACTGCGGATCACCGCTGCCGAGCCGCCGCCGCAGGTAGTCCTCCAGGTTGTTCGCCACCCAGCGGCGGCTGTCGCTCTCGTGGTCCCACACGAAGATGTCGGGCCGCTCGGGCTTGACGACGAAGGCATACAGATCACCGCCGCTGCTCTCCCCGAACAGCAGCAGCGGGTCGAACGGCATGTACAGGCCTCGGAAGTCGACCGAACTCCTGAACTCCAGGTTCCGGTCCACGACTTCACCGACCGAGCCCACGATCCCGGCGCCGTACTTGTCCCGGGCGCCGTCCGCGACCCGCCAGAGTTCCTTCAGCGCGGCCGGCAGAGGATGCCCCAACACCGCCTCGGCCGCCCGCATTTCCTGCTCACAACCGGGCCCGGCAAGGTCCACGTCTTCCGAGAGCGAGGAGATCAGTTCGATCCACATAGGGTCATCTTTCACAGATCCACCCCCTGCACAACCCTCGCGGCATCTGGACGTCCCACTCCACCGGTCGCCTCGCCCCGGCCGCCTCTCCCCCGCGGGTTCGACAACGTGTCGGGTTCACGGACTACTCCAAGCGGCCCGCTCCGGGGAGGTGTCAGGGGCCACACCTCGCGGACCGACCCCCTTGTTGAACGTGTTCAAAACTCGGGCTACAGTCATTCCCGACAGCGTTTTGAACGCGTTCAACTAGCTCAACATGAGGTGGGGAAACATGGATCGCACGGTCATCGCCTACGTCGTCTACCTGATCGTCAGCATCGGTCTGACCGTCTGGGTGGCCAGGACCCTGAGCAGCAACGGACGGGTCTTCCTCGCCGATGTGCTGCAGGGGAACGAGAAACTCGCCGACGCCGTCAACCACCTCCTGGTGGTCGGGTTCTACCTCGTCAACCTCGGCTTCGTCGCCCTCTACCTGAGCAGCGACGACACCGTCGAGGACACCCGCCAGATCTTCGAGGCCCTGTCGACCAAGCTGGGCGTGGTCCTGCTGGTGCTCGGCGCGATGCACCTGGCCAACGTGTACGTGCTCAACCGGATCCGGCGGCGCGGGATCATGGAGCGCGAGCAGCTCCCGCCGGTCGCCCCGCAGGGCTGGGCCGCCCCCGCGGCGCCCACCGCGGGAGCCTGAGCGCCATGGCCGCCCGAGGGACAGAACAGGCCGCCGTCGACCGGGACGCTCTTCGCGTCCCGGTTCGCCGGCTCACCGTCCTCTTCGACGCCGAGTGCTCCCTGTGCGGCTTCCTGCGCGACTGGCTGGGCCGGCAGCCGCAGCTGGTGCCGCTGGAGTTCGTCCCGGCGGGCTCCGCCGAGGCCCACGCCCGCTTTCCCGGCCTCGACCATCGCGCCACCCTCGACGAGATCACCGTCGTCGGCGACGCCGGTCAGGTCTACACGGGCGCCGCCGCCTGGATCGTCACCCTGTGGGCGCTGCGCGAGCACCGCCCGCTCGCGCACCGGCTGAGCACGCCCGCCGGGGCGAAGCTCGCGCGGGCGGCCGTGCTCGCCGCCGCCAAGTGGCGCGACGGGCACGGGCAGGGCGCGGGCTGGGGCGGAGGCGTCTACCGACGGGGCGACGGATGGTCCTACGACCCGGGTCAGGGCTGGAGCTACACCCCGCCCACCTGTGCCGACGGCGCCTGCTCCACCTGGATTTCGGGCAGGGTGCCCGGTCCTTCAAGGCCGGGGTGAATGCCCGTTTCCGCGGAGCGGGGCAGGGGCAGCCGGATCGCCGTCAGGGCGATCCGGCGTCGTCGTCCGGGATGGCGAGGGTGGCCACGGACGGGTGGTGGCGACGGGAGTCGAGGGACCTGGCGCCGGCGGCTGGTGGCCGGTGGGGTGTGGTCACTCGGACGGGTGATGGTGATCGATGGTGTGCGCGGGCGGGGAATGTGTGGTCTACGTTCACGGCATGGCACGGTTTCGGATGTACCCCACGAGCGAGCAGGAGCGGCAGATGCTGCTGCACTCCGCGCACGCCAGGTACGTGTGGAACCTCGCCGTGGAACAGCACGCGCACTGGAGGCCGGGGCGCAGGTCCGCGCCCTCCTTCGCCGAGCAGTGCCGTCAGCTCACCGCAGCCCGGCGTGACAACGAGTGGCTTGCTGCCGGGAATGCGGATGTCCAGCAGCAGGCCCTGAAGGACTTCGCCAAGGCCAAGCAGGCGCGTTTCACGTCCGGGTTCGGTGAGCCGACCTGGCGCAGGAAGTACCGGCATGAGGGTTTCCGGGTCATCGGCACCGACCGCGTGCCCGAGTATCACGAGGACGGCTCGGCGAAGCTGAACGCGAAGACCGGCAGGCAGGTCATGGCCCGTGCGGTCGTGGTGCGGAAGCTGAACCGGCGGTGGGGGCAGGTGAAGGTGCCCGGCTGCGGCTGGGTCCGCTTCCGCCTCAGCACCCATGGCAAGGGCGCGAAGCTGCCCGATGCGAAGACGTTCCGGGTCACATTGAAGAACGGCCAGTGGCATGCCGCGTTCGCCGTCGTCCCCAAGCCGGTGCCCGCGCCCGGCACGGACACAGTCATCGGTATCGACCGCGGCGTGACCATCACCGCGGCCCTGTCGGACGGGCAGAAACTGAACTGCCCGCAGCTCACCGTCCGGGAACGCGCCCAGATCCGCAAGTACCAGCGCCGCGCCGCCCGCGCCCCGAAGGGCAGCGAAGCCAAGGCTGCCGGGTACGCGAAGGTGGCGAAGCTCAAGGCACGGGAGGCGAACCGCCGCAAGGACTGGTGCGAGAAGACCAGCACCCTGCTCGCCCGTACCTACGACCTGATCCGCTTCGAGAAGCTGAACATCAAGAACATGACCCGCTCCGTGAAGGGAACCGTGGAGCAGCCCGGCCAGGGCGTGGCGCAGAAGGCAGGGCTGAACCGGGGCATCCTTGCGCAGGGCTGGGGCCTGCTGCGCCGGCGCACCGGGCACAAGGCCCCCGGCCGGGTCGAGGACGTGCCCGCCCCGTACACATCTCTGCGGTGCAGTGCCTGTGGGTGGATCGACAAGAACTCGCGCAAGAGCCAAGCCGAGTTCGTCTGTTCGTCCTGCGGCTTCACCTGCAACGCGGACACCAACGCAAGCCACAACGTCGCGGCAGGACAGGGCGGGATCCCCCGCCCCCGGCGAACAGCCGGTGCCGGAGGGACGACACCGCCCACGCGGTCGAAGAACGTCCGTGAACCTCAACCACCCAAACCGGTTGGAATCCCCCTCTTTTAAGAGGGGGAGGATGTCAATGGTTAGGCTCCTTCCGTGTCCGCGAACAACGACGGTCCCGCCGAGGCCGCCCCCCCGACCCAGCACCGGGAACCTCAGGAGTCCCCTGAAGGTGCTCCCGCGTCCAAGTCCGAGCAGACCCGTGCGCTGATCCTCGAGACGGCGATGCGGCTGTTCCAGGAGCGCGGTTACGACAAGACGACGATGCGGGCCATCGCCAAGGAGGCCGGGGTCTCGGTCGGCAACGCGTACTACTACTTCGCCGGCAAGGAGCACCTGATCCAGGGCTTCTACGACCGGCTCGCGGCCGAACACCGGGAGGCGGTCCGGGGCATCCTGGCGCGCGAGACCAGCCTGGAGGCGCGGCTCGCGGGCGTGCTGCGGACCTGGCTGGACGTGGCCACGCCGTACCACGAGTTCGCGGTGCAGTTCTTCAAGACGGCCGCCGATCCGGACAGCCCGCTCAGCCCCTTCTCCGCCGAGTCGGAGCACGCGCGCGTGGAGGCCATCGCCGTCCACAAGGAGGTGCTCGCGGGCTCGAAGGCGAAGGTGCCGGAGGAACTGCGGGAGGTGCTGCCCGAGTTGATGTGGCTCTCCCAGATGGGCCTGGTCATGTACTGGATCTACGACCGTACGGCGGGGCGCGAGCGCAGTTACCGGCTGGCCGGACGGGGGGCGCGGCTCACCGCGCGGGGTGTGGCGCTGGCCCGGTTCCGGGTGCTGCGCCCGCTCGTCCTGGAGGTGCACGACCTGTTCACGGACTTCCTGCCCGGCATGACCAACGCGGTGCCGGACCCGGCGAAGACGGGCCAGAAGAAGTCTTCACCGGGTCCGGCGGACCATCCCGCCGAACAGGTCGAGCACGGCGACCAGGCCGAGCACGGCTAGCAGGCCGGGCGGGCCGGGCAGGTCAGGTCACCTGGATGCGTCCACGTCCATCTCGCCCTCGGCCAACTCGACGTCGAACGCCAGCGGTTCGGCCGCGATCGTGACCTGGCGCGCACCGGAGGCATACGACGGGGCCGTCGCCGCCAGGAGGTACGTTCCCGGAACCGGGACCGAGAGGATGTAGGAGCCGTCGGCGAGGGACGTGACGCGGTCGAGTTGTTTTCCGCCCTTCGTCACAAGGGTCACCGTGGCGCCCTCGACCGGGTCGCCGGTCGTGTCCCGTACGAAGCCGTGGACGGCCGAGGCGGGACCCTTGCCGCGCGCGGCGGCCGCGGCCGGCTCGTCCTCCTTCGGTTCGACCGCCAGATGCGGCAGCCGCTTCTCCAGCCCCGCCGGCAGCCACCAGTTGGAGTTGCCGAGCAGATGCATCGCGGCCGGTACGAGAGCCGTGCGCAGGATGAACGCGTCCAGCGCCACCGCCGCCGCGAGACCCACGCCCGCCATCGCGCCGCCCGAGTCGCCGCTCAGGACGAACGCGAGGAACACGCACACCATGATCAGGGCCGCGGAGTTGATGACCCGGCTGGTCTCGGCCAGGCCGACGCGGACCGCGCGCGCGTTGTCCTTCGTGTGGACCCACTCCTCGTGCATCCGGCTGACCAGGAACACCTGGTAGTCCATCGACAGACCGAAGAGCAGCGACAGCATGATGACCGGCAGGAAGGCGTTGATCGGGCCCTCCTTGCCGAGGCCGAGCAGATCCAGGCCCCAGCCGTACTGGAAGACGGCGACGAGGACGCCGAACGAGGACGCCGCCGCGATCAGGTTCATCACGGCCGCCGTCAGCGGCACCACCAGGGAGCGGAAGGCGACCATCAGCAGCAGGAAGCCCAGGCCGATGATGGTGGCGACGAACAGCGACAGGCGGTCGCCGGTGACCGTGGCGAAGTCCTTGGAGATGGCCGTGACACCGCCCACGTGCCCCGTCGCGCCGGCCTGCGGGAGGACGTCGTCGCGCAGACGGTCGATCAGGGTGTCCGTCTGCTCCGACTGCGGCGAGGTCGTCGGGACCACCTGGATGACCGTGACGCCCCGGGCCGGCGGCAGCGCGGCCACCTGGGCGACGCCCGGCGTGTCCTTGATGCCCTTGACGACCGCATTGGTGTCGCCGCCCTCCATGACCACCTGGAGGGGGCCGTTGAAGCCCGGTCCGAAGCCCTCCGCGAGCAGGTCGTAGGCCTTGCGGGTGGTCGTCGACGCGTCGTCGTTGCCCTGGTCGCTGACGCCGAGGCGCAGCGACAGCACGGGGAGGGCGAGGACGGCCATGACGACGAGCGCGAGGGCGGCGATCCGACGGGGGCGGCGCTGCACGTTCGCCGACCAGCGGGCCGCGGGGCCGCTCGCCCCCTCCGGCTCCGGGCCGTTCGCGGCCAGCCGCTTGCGCTGCTTGCGGCTCAGCACGCGCGTGCCGAGGAAACCGAGCAGCGCGGGCAGCAGGGTCGTCGCGGCGAGGACGCTCAGGACCACCGTCAGGGAGGTGCCGATGACGACGCCGTCCAGGAAGCGCAGGTTCGTCACCAGCATGCCGGCGAGCGCGATGCACACCGTGCCGCCCGCGAACAGCACGGCCCGGCCGGAGGTGTTGAGGGCGATGACCGCCGACTCCTCCGGGTCCATTCCGCGCAGGATGCCCTTGCGGTGCCGGGTGACGATGAACAGGGCGTAGTCGATGCCGACGCCGAGGCCGATCAGGGAGGACAGCAGCGGCGCCAGTTCCGGGATGTCGGTGACGTGGCTGAGCAGCTGGGTCGAGAACATGCCCATGCCGACACCGAAGATCGCCACGGCGAGCGGCAGCAGCATCGACAGGAGCGATCCGAAGGCCAGGAACAGGACCACCGCGGCCGCCGCGAGGCCGACCATCTCGGCGAGGCCGGATGGCGGCTCCTCCACCCGCTGGATGGCCAGGCCGCCCAACTCGACCTCCAGGCCCTTCTGTTCAGCCTTCTGGGCGGTGTCGAGAACGTCCTGGACGAGTTCCTTGGGCAGCGCGTTCACCTGCTCGGTGAAGGTGATCTGCGCGTAGGCGATCCGGCCGTCGCGGCTGACCTGCCCCGCCTCCCCCGCAGCCGCATAGGGGCTCTTGACCTCGCCGACGCCCTTCATCTTCGCGATCTCGTCGAGCGTGGGCTGGATCCGGGAGCGTACGTCCTGGTCCCGTACCGAGCCGTCGTCGACCTTCCATACGACCGTGTCGGTGTCGCCCGCGGTCGCGGGGAACGCCTTCTCCATCAGGTCGTACGCCTTCATGGAGTCCGTGCCGGGGAGGGAGAAGGTGCTCGCATAGTCCGTGCCCGCCGTCGAGGCCGAGAATCCCAGGCCCAACAGCGCCCCCACCCACAGCAACAGGACCGCCAGCCGATGCCTGTAGCACCAGCGTGCTAATGCCGCCACGTTCGAGCTCCTCACTCAGAGTCGGTTCGTCCCCCAGGTCCTGGGCAACAGGATTGGCGGTTGCGCACGCGTGGGGACATGCAACGGCCATGACTCTCAAGGAACTCCAAAGCGCGAACCGGCCCGGATTGTCAGTGGGCGCGCCGATACTGAGGGCATGACGACGGCTTCCGGCACCGTGTTGGTCGTGGAGGACGAACCGAGTATCGCGGACGTCCTCGCCATCGCCCTGCGCTACCACCGCTTCGAGGTCATGACGGCGGGCACCGTCCGCGAGGCCCTCGCGCTCGCCGACCGCACCCGGCCGGACGTGGCCCTGCTGGACGTGATGCTGCCGGACGGCGACGGCCGGGCGCTCGGCCGTGAACTGCGCGCCCACAGGCCGGACCTGGCGCTGGTGTTCCTCACCGCGCGGGACGCGCCGGCGGAGATCGTCGGCGCCCTCGGCTTCGGCGACGACTACATCACCAAGCCGTTCGACCTCGACATAGTGGTCGCCCGCATCACGGCGGTCCTGCGGCGCACCCGGCCGGCCGACGTCCTGCCGCAGCGCCCGCCACTGCGCTACGGCGACCTGGAGCTGGACGAGACGACGTACAGCGTGCACCGCGCGGGCCGCTCGGTCGAGCTGACCCCCACCGAGTACGCCTTACTGCGCTTCCTGGTCCGCAACGGCGGCCGGGTCGTCCCCAAGGAGCAACTCCTGCGCCATGTCTGGCAGTACGAGCACACCCCGCCGGAGTCGACGGTCGTCGAGACCTACATCAGCTATCTGCGGCGCAAGCTGGACACCCTGGGACCGCCGGTGATCACCACCCGGCGGGGCGTGGGATACGGGCTGGCATGAGGCGATTCCACCACGGCTTGCGCTCCCTGTGGGGCAAGTTGACGGCGGCCAACGTGGGGCTGCTCGCCCTCGGCATCGTCGCCGCGACCGCGATCAGCCTCATGGCGATGCGGCACTACCTCCTGGACCAGGTCGACTCCGGGCTGGTCAAGACCCGTGCGTCCCTGGGTAGTTCGCAGCTCACCATGCGACAGATCGACTCGCTCAGCGTCCTCGGCTTCGTCCGCGACCGGCTGCTGCCCGAGTACGGGGACGACCGGCCGGCGCCGGAGTCCCTGTTCACCGCCCTGGACGGCAAGGGCGCGGCCATGCCCCTCTTCGGCATCCGGCCGACCGACGCGCAGCGCGGCCTCGCGGACGCCGTGGACGACCCGGGCGCGCTCATCCGGGACTCCGACCCGCACGACGTGACCGTGCACGGCGCCGCCTACCGGGTGACCGCGACGCGGCTCTCCGACGGCACGTACATCCTGCTGGCGACCTCGACGGACGCCCTGGACAAGGGCATAGCGCAGGCCCTGAAGCTCGACCTCGCCGTCGGCACCCTGCTGCTGGCCCTGCTCGCCTGTCTGACGATGTGGAGCGTCAGACGGCGGATGCGGCCGCTGGAGGACATGGTGGAGACGTCGACGGCGATAGCCGAGGGGGATCTGACCCGGCGGGTGCCCTGCAGCCACCATCCCACCCAGGAGGTGGAGCAGCTGCGGCTCGCGCTGAACTCCATGCTCCACCAGGTGGAGTCGGCGTACCGCACGCGCGAGCGCAGCGCGGCACAGCTGCGCCGGTTCGTCGCCGACGCCTCGCACGAGCTGCGCACCCCGCTCTCCGCGATCCGCGGCTATCTCCAGCTGTACGACCAGGGCATGCTGGTCGAGCCGGACGAGCGGCAGCGCGCCTGGGACCGGATGAACGGCGAGGTGGGCCGCATGGGCCGGCTCGTCGACGAACTGCTCACGCTGGCCCGGCTCGACCAGCGGCCCGAGCTGCGGCTGCGCAACGTGGACGTGAGCCGGCTGATGCGGGACGCGGCGCAGGACCTGCGGGCGCAGCAGCCCGAGCGGCCGGTCACCGTCGATGCCGAGGGGGCGCTGCTGGTGCGGGCCGACGAGTCGGGGCTGCGGCAGGTACTGGGCAACCTGGTCGCCAACGTGCGCACCCACACGCCCGCCGACGTGCCGGTGCGGCTCGGGGCGCAGCGCGTGGACGGGGTCGTACGGCTGTCGGTCGAGGACAAGGGGCCGGGGCTGGGCGCGGAGGACGCGGCGCGGGTGTTCGACCGCTTCTTCCGGGCCGGCGGCGGCGCGGGCAGCGGGCTGGGCCTGGCGATCGTGCAGGGCGTCGTCGAGGCCCACGGCGGCGAGGTGAGCGTGCGCACGGCACGCGGCGAGGGCCTGGAAGTAACGGTGGAACTGCCGACGCGCCCGAAGATCTGCCCCTGAGCGCCCACCGCCACCGGATGCGACCTGGGGCCTGTCCGGCGGATCAAGTCGCAGGAGAGCAGCGGTGCCTGATCGATGCAGGTGAGCGGGGGATGGTGCGTCCAACTGCAAGGCGGAGGAGGGCGTCGACGCGATGGGGGTCCCCCCGCTCGAGCGCAGCCGAGAGTGGGGGAGGGCGTGCCAATCCCCGCGTCTGCGGCATGATCCGCCGGACAGGCCCTAGCCCTTGGCTCCCAGGCCCGGGGGTGTGATCAGGGCCCAGACCGTCTTGCCGTGGCGGCCCCTGGTCCAGACGCCCCATGCGGTGGCGAGGTGCTCCACCAGGTGCAGGCCGCGGCCGTGTTCCTCCCCCTCGCCGACCAGCCGCGGCCGCGGCTCCAGCCGGCCCTCGTCGGACACCTCTATGAGGCAGGAGCCGTCGCCGAGGGCGGTGACGGCCACCTCGAACTCCCGCTCCAGAAGCGGCCCGTGGCGTACGACGTTGGTGGCGAGCTCGGACACGACGAGGACGGCGTCGGCCAGCGCCGGGTCGTCCGGGCGGTGTCCCCAGTCGGCGAGATGCTCACGCACCCGACGCCGGGCGAGGCCGACGGACGCCGGGTGCCGGGGCAGCCGGAAGGAGTTGCGTCGCGACACGTCTGCTCCTCACCCCGAACGCACCTCCGTCACATGGTGCCCATCGGGTGCCTGCCCGTTGGCACGGGGGCGCATGCCCGGCGCGCGGGAGGATCCGTCAGATCCAGTCGAGCTTCCAGAGGCGGAACACGCCGTTGCCGTCCGCCAGATACTGGCCGCCGCCGACGTCCGCGCCGGTGACGACGTACTCCTTGCGCTGCCACAGCGGGATGACCGGCACGTCCTCGGCGACGGCCTGCTGGAGGCGGCGGAAGTCGTCGGCGACCCGGCTGCGGTCGGCGAACCGCTGGCTGTCGGCGATGTAGTTGTCGACGGCCTTGCTGCTGTAGCCGGTGTTCATGGTGGAGCCCGTGCCGACGAGCGGCGCCGCGAACGTGTCCGGGTCGGGGTAGTCGGCGACCCAGCCGACGGCGTACGCGTCGAGTTTTCCGGTGGCCCACCGTTTCTGGAAGTCGGTCCACTCGTAACCCTTGACGTTCACCTTGAACAGGCCGCCGGCCTCCAGCTGCCGCTTGAGCTCCTGGGCCTCGCTCGCCGCGGCCCCGCTGCCCAGGCCGTAGCCGTAGGTGAAGCTCACCGGGATGCTGACGCCGGCCTTCTCCAGGAGCTTGCGGGCCTTCTCGGGGTTCTGGTTCGGGTAGGTGTCGAAGAAGGAGGTGCTGTGGCCGGTGATGCCGGTCGGGACGAGCGAGTACAGCGGCTCGACGGTCCCGTCGTACACGGTCGACGCCAGTTGGGCGCGGTCGATCAGCCAGGCCATCGCCTTGCGGACGTCCGTGTCGTGCAGCGGGGAGTCGGAGCGGGTGTTGAAGTACAGGTTGCGGGTCTCGGAGCTGTCGGCCTCGGTGACGCGCTGGCCCGGGTCGCTGACGTTGAGGGCGGCGAGGACCGCGGGCGGCAGCTGCCGGGTGGCGGCCTCGACGTCCTTGGCCTTCCAGGCCTTCTCCAGGGCGTCGGGGTCCGCGTAGTAGCGCAGCTCGATGGGCGCGCCGGTGGAGACGGCCCCCTTGTAGCGCGAGTTGGGCGACAGAAGGACCTTCTTGCCCTTCGTGTACCCCGTCAGCCGGTACGGGCCGGTGCCGTCGACGTCGCTGCCGGTGCGCAGCGCGTCCGCCGGGTAGCGGGTGTGATCCACGATGGAACCGGCTCCGGTGGCCACCTTGAACGGGAAGGTGGCGTCCGGCGCCGACAGGTGGAAGGTGACGGTCAGGCCGTGGGCGTCCACCGACTTCAGGGTGGAGAACAGGGACGAGGGACCGACATCCGAGTTGATCTTCTTGACCCGGTCGAAGGAGAACTTCACGTCCTCGGCCGTCACCTTGCCGCCGCCGGTGAAGGTGAGGTCGTTGCGCAGCTCGCACGTGTACGTGACCAGGCCGCCCTGGGCGAAGGAACAGCTCTTGGCCGCGTCCGGCACGGGTGAGACGCCGCCCGGCTCGTACGTCAGCAGCGACTGGAAGACGTTGCTGAACAGGGCCCAGGAGCCGGCGTCGTAGGCGCCGGCCGGATCGAGCGAGGTGACGGTGTCCGTCGTGCCGACCGTGATGGTCGCCTTGTCGTTCTCCTGCGACGGCAACAGCTGCCAGCCGCCCACTCCGACGACCGCGAGAACCAGCAGCGTCATGAGTATCCGCATGCGAACGGACCGCATGGTGATGCCCTGCCTCCCCAGGCCCGCAAGCCGGGCCCAGTCAACAAAAAAGTGCCACTCCCCTTGGCGGCGGGCTCACCTAATCACACGAGTTTCGCGTGGGGGAAGAGGATTCTGACGAGATGAGAAAGAACTTACCGACGTACTGTTTCCGCCGGGTTTCACAGCTCCTTCTCACCTTCGCCCTCATCCGCCTCAGGCCTGTTTCGAGGCCAGTTCGATGACCGTGATGTCGGACGGGGCGCCCACGCGCGTGGGCGGGCCCCAGGCGCCCGCGCCCCGGGAGACGTACAGCTGGGTGTCGCCGTAGCGCTCCAGGCCCGCGACGGTCGGGTTGGCCGCCGCCGCGATGAAGTTGCCGGGCCACAGCTGGCCGCCGTGGGTGTGTCCGGAGAGCTGGAGGTCGACGCCGTGGTCGACGGCGTCGTGGATCTGGACCGGCTGGTGGGCGAGGAGGACGCATGCGCGCGTGGTGTCCCGGTCGCCGAGCGCACGGGTGAAGTCGGGGCCGTGCCCCTCGCTCTCGCCCGCGATGTCGTTGACACCGGCCAGGTCGAACCAGGGGAGTTCGGTGCGGGCGTTCTCCAGGGGGTTCAGGCCGAGCCGCCGCACCTGACGGACCCACTGTTCGGCGCCGGAGAAGTACTCGTGGTTGCCGGTGACGAAGAAGCTGCCGTGCCGGGCCTTCAGCTGCGCGAGCGGGGCGGCCGCCGGGCCCAGGTCCTTCACGCTGCCGTCGACCAGATCGCCGACCACGGCGATCAGGTCGGGCTGCGTCGCGTTGATCGTGTCGACGACCTTCTGCGCGAAGCCTCTGCCGAGGATCGGGCCGAGGTGGATGTCGCTGACGACGGCGATCCGGTACCCGTGCGCGGCGCGTGGCAGCTTGGCGAGCGGGACGGTGACCCGTTTGACCCGGGGACCGCGCAGGACGCCGTAACTCCCGTACCCGACCGTCCCCACGGCGGCCGCGGCGACCGCACCGCCGACGACGCGCGAGACGAAAACCCGACGCGAGGACGCCACCCCCGCGGACCCCGACTGCCCACCCTCCGACCGACCGGACCCCGGCTGCCCGGACCCCGGCTGCCCGGCGGCGAGCTGTCCAGGCGCGGGCTGCTCCGGCTGCCCGGCGGCGGCCTGCCCAGGCGCGGACTGCTCCAACTGCCCGGCAACGGCCTGCCCTGGCGCGGGCGCCGCCGTCGGGACCGGATCCGGGTTCGGGGACGGATCCGGGTTCGGGGACGGATCCGGGTGCGGGCTCGGGTCCAGGGGCGGGTGCGAAATGGGTGTCTCGGCAGGCGGCGCTGTGCGGGCCCGGCTCTCCAGGAAGCGGTGCAGCAGCGGGCGTACGGCCTCGGCGGCGAGCACGCCCAGGAGCAGGTAGATCGACAGGGCCAGCCACAGGAAGCCCGGCCAGGCCAGGGTGCGCTGGAGCCAGAAGGGGGCGCCGGCGCGTTCGGCGACCAGGGCACCGATCGCCAGGGCCCAGCCGCCCGCGATCAGCACGGCGCCGCCGCGACGCGCCCGGCCGGGGCCGCGGGTCGTGTCGCGGAACAGACGGCGCCACAGGTACCAGTTGGCCGCCACGAGCACCGCCGGCGCGAGCAGCGCGAAGACGATCACCATCGTCATGACATCCGACGCAGCGCGCGCAGACCACGCAACCCGATGGCCCCGACGACCGTCCCCAATACGAAGGAGACGACGGCCAGCGTCAGGTGCACCCAGAAGTACGCCGTCGGGTCGCCGTCGTCGAAGGCGAGCCCACTGCTGTCCTTGACCAGGTTTTTGACGAAAGTGACCCAGATGATCCAGCTCCACACCCCGAAGGCGAGCAGGAACCAGGAGACGGGGCGGCTGAGCTTCATGGGGTCAGTATCGCCGCCGGGTGTCCGGTTCCGTGACCGGGGTGGGGAGGGCGGCGGGACTTCCCCTCGTGTGCCAGGTACGTTCTCCGTCGTGCCCGCACCCATGAAGCAGACCCTCAGGCGATCCCTGCTGGTCACCTCCGCGACCCTCGCGTCCCTCGCGCTGACCGCGCCCGTCTCGCTCGCGGCGCCGAGCCCGTCACCGAAACCGTCGGCCGGTACGACGTCGTCACCGTCGCCGACGACCGGCAAGTCGCCCGCGCCGTCGGCCAGTGCCTCCCCCTCGGCCACTCCCCCGGCGAACATGTCGACCGTGGGCGGCACGCGACTCGGGCAGGCCGGGACGCAGGTGGCGATCGCGGGCGGCGCGCCGGTGCTGCCGAAGGACCTCACCGCGCGGTCGTGGATCGTCGCGGACGCCGAGTCGGGGGACGTGCTCGCCTCGCACAACGCGCACTGGCGGCTGCCCCCGGCGAGCACGATGAAGATGCTGTTCGCCGACACCGTGCTGCCGAGGTTCCCGAAGACCACCACGCACAAGGTCGACCCGAAGGACCTGGCCGGCATGGGGTCGGGTTCCAGTCTGGTCGGCATAAAGGAGGGCGAGACGTACACGGTCCACGACCTGTGGCTCGGCGTCTTCCTGCGCTCCGGCAACGACGCCGTGCACGTGCTGTCGGCGATGAACGGCGGCGTCGCGGGCACGGTGAAGGAGATGAACGAACACGCCGAGGAGCTCCAGGCCCTCGACACGCACGTCGTCTCCCCCGACGGCTACGACGCCTCCGGTCAGGTGTCCTCGGCGTACGACCTGACGCTGTTCGCCCGCTCGGGTCTGCAGAAGAAGGACTTCAGGGAGTACTGCTCGACCGTCTCGGCCAAGTTCCCGGCCGAGACGAAGAAAGACAAGAAGGGCAAGATCACCCGCGGGACCTTCGAGATCCAGAACACCAACCGGCTGCTCGCCGGCGACTACGACATCTCGCAGTACCCGGGCATCGCGGGCGTCAAGAACGGCAACACCACCAACGCGGGCGCCACGTTCACCGGCGTGGCCGAGCGCGGCGGCAAGGTGCTGCTGGTGACGGTCATGAACCCGTCGAAGACCGACCACAACGAGGTCTACAAGGAGACCGCCAGGCTCTTCGACTGGGGCTTCCAGGCGGCCGGCAAGGTGACGCCGGTGGGCGAGCTGGTCCCGCCGAAGGGCGCGCAGCCCGGCGCGAAGCCGTCCTCCTCCCCGGACTCCGGTCAGGCCGGCGGCGCCGGGAACGTGTCGTCGAAGCCGGTGGCCGGCGCGGTCGCCCGGGACGGCTCGCGCGGCATCTGGATCGCGCTGGCGATCACCGGCGGGCTGCTGGTGCTCCTCGCGGGCGGGGCGTTCCTCGTCAACCGCCGCTGGCCGCTGCCGGACCTGGTACGACGTCGTCGCTGACGTCGATGTCGCGCGGGTTGTCGGGGGCGGTGCCCGTCGCCGTCCAGGCCGCACAGAACAGGACCAGTTTCGACGTGAAGTTGATCCACAGCAGCAAGGCGATCGGCACGCCGAACGCGCCGTACATGCTCTTCGCGGCCACGCCCTGCATATAGCCGCTCAGCAGCAGCTTCAGCAGTTCGAAGCCGACGGCGCCGATCAGCGCGGCCACCACGAGGCGGCGGCGGGTCGGTTCGACGCCGGGCAGCAGGGTGAGGACGTACAGCAGGAGCAGGAAGTCGGCGAGGACGGCGATCGCGAAGGCGGCGACGCGCAGCAGGATGCCGCCCCAGCCCGCGTTGTCGATGCCGAGGGCGTCGGTGATCCGGCCGACCAGCGCCGAGGCGACGGTGGAGATGGCGAGGGTGACCAGCACGGCGCCGCCGAACCCGACGAGGACGCCCATGTCCTTGGCCTTGCGCAGAACGGGGTTCTCGTCGTCGTCGGGCCGCTCCCACACCGCGCGCAGACAGTCCCGCATCTGACCGACCCAGCCGATGCCGGTGAACAGCAGTGCCGCGCCGGCGATGAGGCCGATGGTGCCCGCGTTCTGGACCAGGCTGTTGATGTCCAACTGGTCGGAGATGCCGGGGACCTGGTCGGCGATCTTGTTCTGGAGTTCCTGCTGCCGGGACTCGCCGAGGGTGGCGGCTGCGACGGCGGCGGCCACGGTCAGCAGCGGAAACAGCGCGACGAAGCTGACGAACGTCATCGCGGCGGCCAGCCGCGTCCACTTCACCCGGTCCAGGCGCTCGTACGACCGCCACGCGTGCGTGGCCATGAGGCGGGTGACCCACGGCCCGATGCCGGGAAGCTTCTTCAGCCAGTCCATGATCCGAACTCTGCCCCAGTCTCTGCTTCAGTTGTCAGTCTCTGCTTCAGTCGTCGACAACCCCTGGTGCGAGTACCCGAAAAGCCCGGTCACCCATTTCGGGTAGCGGACGAATGTTGGGCGACCGACGTGTCATAGCGGGGCGATACGGTCATCTCCATGCTCATGAAGGACGCCTTCGGCCTGCCCCAGTCCATGCTCGTCCTCGGCGGTACGTCAGAGATCGCGCTGGCCACCGCACGCCGGCTGATCGCCCGCCGCACCCGCACGGTGTGGCTGGCCGGGCGGCCGTCCCCCGACCTGGAGTCGGCCGCCGCGCGGTTGCGCGTCCTCGGGGCGGACGTCCACACCGTGCCCTTCGACGCGCTGGACCCCGCGTCGCACGAGACCGTCCTCGGCAAGGTCTTCGCCGAGGGCGACGTCGACCTGGTGCTGCTCGCCTTCGGCGTCCTCGGCGACCAGGCAACCGACGAGCGCGAACCGGCGGCCGCGGTGCGCGTCGCGCAGACCAACTACACGGGCGGGGTGTCGGCGGGGCTGGTCGCCGCCCGCGCCCTGCAGACACAGGGGCACGGCTCCCTGGTCGTGCTGTCCTCCGTCGCCGGCGAGCGGGCCCGCCGCTCGGACTTCATCTACGGCTCCAGCAAGGCCGGCCTCGACGTCTTCACCCAGGGCCTGGGCGACGCGCTGCACGGCACGGGCGTCCACGTCATGGTCGTACGCCCCGGCTCCATGCGGACGAGCGCGACCACGGGGCGGACCCGGGAGCCGTTGACGACCACGCCGGGAGAGATCGCGACGGCCGTCGAACTGGGGCTCCGTCGACGGTCGGAGACGGTGTGGGTGCCGGGAGTGCTGCGCCTGGTGATGTCCGCGCTGCGCCACGCCCCACGCGCGATGTACCGCCGACTCCCGCTCTAGGAGTACGCCGACGCCACTCCAGGGCCTGTCCGGGGCGTCGGCCAGGGTGCGTATCGAGTCGTGATCAATCTGCGGGATTCGCCTCGCAACAAAGGCTGATCACATGGCCAGCGGGCAATCGCACTGGATCCACATGCCGGTCAGCCTGTAGGCAGGCCGATCTGGTCGCGTTCGAGCACGGAGCGGAGCTCCGAAAGGACCTGTACGGCGGCCAGTCCTGAGGGGCCACGGAGGGCGCCTGCGGTCAGCTCGGCCAGCGTTTCGGTGAAGGTCGCCTCCGCCGCCTCGACGAGTTGCAGGCCGTCATCGGTCAGGTCCAGCAGTGATGAGCGACGATCCGATGGATTGGTTCGCCGTATGACCCATGCCTGCTTCTCCAGGCGGTCGATGCCCTTGCTGGTCGCACCGATCCCGATGGCGAACTCAGCGGCGAGGTCCGCCACCCGGGACCCAGGGCGGTCGCGCAGGAAGCACAGGAATTCGAACTGCGAGGTGACGATCCCGTGCCGCTCGCGAAGACGGTCGTTCAGCGCGTTGTAGAGGCGCGTCTCACAGCGAACGAGGTCGGCGAAGAAGCCCGGGAGGTCGACCCGGCCACCGCTTGACTTAGATGCCATGGCATATATCTTAGCATTCACACAGATGCCTAGGCAGATAGTTCCTTGGCATGCACTTTCGATGGAGGCGACAATGAGCAGGCAACAGCGCACGGAAATCGACGCGATGGTCCGGCGGCCCCGGCCTGAGGGCCCTCGGTCGGTGGAGGAGCTCCGCGCCGGGTTCAGGGCGATGATGGCCGAAATGATCGTCCCAGCTGGGATCCGCACCCAGACTGCGACGCTCGGCGACCGGCCAGCGGTGCTCGTCGAGCCGGTCGGCACTCCGAAGGCCGGGACAATCCTTTACTTCCACGGCGGCTCCTACGTGGTCGGTTCACCGGAGACGGCGATGTCGCTGACGGGGAACCTGGTGACCAAAACAGGATTCAGGGCGTTCTCGTTGGATTACCGGCTTGCCCCTGAGCACCCGTTCCCGGCCGCGATCGAGGACGGGCTGAGCGCCTACCGCGCACTTCTCGACAGCGGCGAAGACCCTTCGGCGATCGCGTTCGCCGGGGACTCCGCCGGTGGAGGCCTCACTGCCGCCACCTGCCTCGCCGCTCGCGGCGCGGGCCTGCCCATGCCTGCCGCGATCGTGGCGTTCTCCCCCGGACTCGACATGACCCGGACAGGCGGGAGCATGGACAGCAAGGCGGGCATCGATCCGTTCTTCACGCGTGAGGGCATGGAACACACCGGGGCCATGTACCTTGCGGGACAGGATCCGCACCAGCCCATGCTCAGCCCCGCCATCCGCGCCGACCTGACCGGCTTCCCCCCGATACTTCTGCAGGCGGGCACCAACGAAATGCTCCTGGACGACTCCACACGCATGGCCACGCGCGCGAGGGAAGCCGGAGTGGACGTCATCCTGGACGTCACCGCTGACGTTCCACATGTCTTCCAGGCGTTCGCCGGCGTCCTGGACGAAGCCGACGAGGCACTGGAGCGAGCCGCCCTCTTTCTCAGTCAGCACGTCCGCACCAAGGGCACGGCACACACGCCAGCAAGCTGAAGGCGGCAGACGCCCTCATACGGACGACGGCCCACACCCCGGGCCCTGGCTCGCCGTTCCCCTCCCTGGCAGCCGCGGCCCCGCCACCCCGCTCTGAGGGCCATTCAAGACCCCGAGGCCCGTTCGCCGTAGGCGGTGTCTCACCCGGGGATGCTAGATCTTCTTGCGTGACGCGAATGCAACTGACTGATGAGGAATGGGAGTTCATCGGGCGGTACCTACCGATCGGCCAGTACGGCCCGTATCCCGAGCGGCTGCGGCAGCAGTTCGAGGGCGTGATCTGGCGGTTCAAGACCGGCGGGCAGTGGCGGGAGATACCGAAGGAGTTCGGCGCCTGGTCCACTGTGCACAACCGCTTCCGGCAGTGGCGTGACGCGGGCGTCTTCGAGGCCCTGCTGGAGGGCCTGATCGCGGAAGCAGCGAAGCGAGGCGAGGTGGACCTGTCCCTGGTCAGCATCGACTCCACCACCGCGCGCGCTCACCACGACGCCGCCGGGATGCACCTGGACCAAGACGTCCTCACTGCCCTGCAGAAGGCCGCGGACAGCCCGCAGTTCATCCCCGTGCTGGGGAAGATACGGGTCCGCGGTCCCGTCGGCCGCCCCCGCACCCGACCGGACGCGGTCGCCGCCGATAAGGCCTACTCCTCCCGCGGCAACCGCGCCCACCTGGGGCCAGCCGTCCTCGACCACGCAGCGGGCCAGGCGCAGCCGTCCGGTCTCGGCAGGGGTGCATTACGGTGGACCACGAGGGCCTTTCGGTCAGGTGCAGACGTAGCAATCCACACCGAACCGGAAGGCCCTCACCTGTTCAAGATCCCTCAGCCGAGACCTGGCTCACCCGTCCACAACCTCCCGGGACAGAACACCTAGTGCGTCGGCAGGGAGTTGCGGTCGGTGTGGGCTGCCTGCGGGGGGACGGTCGCGCCGCCGAAGGCGTACTCGCGCAGTTTGCGCCAGACGCCGTCGGCGCCCTGCTCGTGGAGGGAGAAGCCGGTGCAGGACCACTCGGCCTCGTAGTGGGCGAGCTCCTTGAAGGCCCGGTCCATCGCCGCCTCGTCGATGCCGTGCGCGACGGTGACGTGCGGGTGGTAGGGGAACTGCAGCTCGCGGGTGAGCGGCCCGGAGGCGTCACGGACCCGGTGCTGGAGCCAGGCGCAGGCCTCGGCGCCCTCGACGACCTTCACATAGACCACCGGTGACAGGGGCCGGAAGGTTCCCGTGCCGGACAGCCGCATCGGGAAGGGCCGGCCGGCCACGGCGACCTCGGTGAGGTGCGCGTGGACCGCCGCGAGCGCGGCCGCCTCGATCTCGGTCGGCGGCAGCAGTGTGACGTGGGTGCGGATGCCATGAGCCGCGGCGTCGCCGAAGCCCGCGCGCCGCTCCTGGAGCAGGCTGCCGTGAGGCTCCGGGACCGCGATCGACACACCGATCGTTACGGTCCCCACGTCTTCTCCTGTCGTCATGTCGTCATGGCGGGGTGTGGTGCCGGGTTCGTACTCAGTCGTACGGCTATCGACTGTACGGCCACGGCTGTGCTCTGGGCAGGCGCAGGGAACGTGATGTGCAGCGCTCTGCCCAGAGGAACGTGTGTGCGGTGCGCCCCGAGTGCTTCCGAGCGCCGCTCAGTGCTTCGCGGGCAGGAAGCCCACGCGCTCGTACGTCTGGGACAGCGTCTCCGCGGCGACGGCACGGGCCTTCTCGGCGCCCTTGGCGAGGAGCGCGTCGAGCGTCTCGGGGTCGTCCAGATACTGCTGTGTGCGGTCCCGGAACGGCGTCACGAACTCGACGACGACGTCGGCGAGGTCCGTCTTGAGCGCGCCGTAGAGCTTGCCTTCGTACTGCCGCTCCAGCTCCTGGACGCTCGTGCCGGTGAGGGTCGAGTAGATGCCCAGCAGGTTGCTCACGCCCGGCTTGTTCTCGGGGTCGTAGCGGACGACCGTGTCGGTGTCCGTGACCGCGCTCCTGACCTTCTTGGCGGTGGCCTTCGGGTCGTCGAGCAGGTTGATGAGGCCCTTCGGCGTGGACGCCGACTTGCTCATCTTGATCGACGGGTCCTGAAGGTCGTAGATCTTGCCCGTCTCCTTCAGGATGTACGGCTTCGGGATCGTGAACGTCTCGCCGAAGCGGCCGTTGAAGCGGGTGGCGAGGTCACGGGTGAGCTCGACGTGCTGGCGCTGGTCCTCGCCCACCGGCACCTCGTCGGCCTGGTACAGCAGGATGTCCGCGACCTGCAGGATCGGGTACGTGAACAGGCCCACGGAGGCGCGGTCGGCGCCCTGCCTGGCGGACTTGTCCTTGAACTGCGTCATACGGGACGCCTCGCCGAAGCCGGTGAGGCAGTTCATGACCCAGGCGAGCTGGGCGTGTTCGGGGACATGGCTCTGGATGAAGAGCGTGCAGCGGTCCGGGTCCAGGCCGGCCGCGAGGAGCTGCGCCGCGGCCAGGCGGGTGTTGGCCGTGAGCTCCTTCGGGTCCTGCGGGACCGTGATCGCGTGCAGGTCGACGACCATGTAGAACGCGTCGTGGGACTCCTGCAGGGCCACCCACTGGCGGACGGCGCCGAGGTAGTTGCCGAGGTGGAACGAGCCTGCGGTGGGCTGGATTCCGGAGAGCACGCGAGGACGGTCTGAGGCCATGCGCACCATTCTCGCAGAGCTTCAGGGCCGCTCCGGAACCCGCGCGAAACAGATGTCCCCGGGGTCGGAACCGATCGGGCTCGAGCGGTGTACCAAGAACGTGAGAGCGCGGGAGGGGGGCCGCATCGTCGATGAGGCCGCGGTGATCGCACGCGTACGCGCCGGAGAGCCGGAGGCGTACGCGGAGCTGGTGCGGGCCCACACTGGCATCGCCCTGCGGGCGGCCGCCGCGCTCGGGGCGGGTGCGGACGCGGAGGACGTGGTGCAGCAGGCCTTCGTGAAGGCGTACTACGCGCTGGGCCGGTTCCGGGACGGGGCCGCCTTCAAGCCGTGGCTGCTGTCGATCGTCGCCAATGAGACGAGGAACACAGTGCGTACGGCGGTGCGGCAGCGGACGCTGGCCGGCCGCGAGGCGGCCTTCGCGGAGGCCGAGCCGCTGATACCGGAATCGGCCGACCCGGCGGTCGCGACGCTCGAGACCGAGCGCCGCACGGCACTGCTGACAGCCCTGGAGAAGCTGAGCGAGGAGCACCGGCTGGTGGTGACGTACCGCTATCTCCTGGAGATGGACGAGTCCGAGACCGCCCAGGCCCTCGGCTGGCCGAGAGGGACGGTGAAGTCCCGACTCAACCGCGGCCTGCGCAAACTGGGCCGCCTGCTGCCGGACTTTCAGCCTGGGGAAGGGGGTGATGAAGCATGAGCGAGCCGTACGACGGTGAGGGCGCCGCTCGGGATCCACGCGGGCCCGCCGCCCGGCTGCCGGAGGAACTGCGGGCGCTCGGACGATCAATGGACGCGCCGAGAGGCGACGGGATCGACGGGGTCGGTGGGGTCAACGGGGTCGGTGGGATCGGGATCGACATCGGCGAGACGATGGCCGAGCGGGTGCTGGCGCAGCTACTCGCCGAGCGGGTGCCGGTGCCGGTGGCCGAGCCGCCGGGGGCCGCCGAGCGGCTGCGGGCCGTGCGGCGCTGGACGCGGGCGCGATGGCGTTCGCTGACGGCCGCGCTGTGCGGTCTGCTGACCGTGCTCGTGCTCACGCCCCCGGTGCGAGCGGCGGTGGTCGACTGGTTCGACTTCGGCGGCGTCGAGGTGCGGTACGACCCCTCGGCGTCCCCCTCCCCCGGCGCGCAGGCGCCCGACTGCGGCGGTTCGCTGTCCCTCGCCGAGGCCCGGCTCGCAGCCGGTTTCGAGCCGCTGGTGCCGGACGCACTGGGCGCCCCGGACGAGGTGGCGGTGACCCGTGAGCCGCAGGGGCGGTTCCTGATCAGCCTGTGCTGGAGCGAGAACGGCCGGGCGATCCGGCTGGACGAGTATCCGGCGCACCTGGACGTCAGCTTCGCCAAAACCCTGCGCGAGCCCCCGGAGTGGGTGGACCTGGACACGGCGACCCACGACGACGGTGTGCCTGACCCCGCCCTGTGGTTTCCGAAGCCGCACCTGCTGAGCTTCTGGCTGGTGGACGCCGACGGCAACCGCTACACCCGCGAGAAGCGGACCGCCGGGCCGACGCTCCTGTGGGTGCACGGCGCCGCCACCGGCGACACCACGCTCCGGCTGGAGGGCGTGCCGTCCAAGGCACGGGCCGTGCAGATCGCGCGCTCGCTGGGCTAGGTGTGGGCTGGGTGTCCAGTCCCGGGAGGCCGTGGCCGACCTCGGAATCGGCCCCCGTGGGGTGGGAACCCCGGGCGGCCGGGCGGTGTACCAGGAGTGACACAGCGGATGCGGACGCCGAGCCGCTCCGGGGCAGGGCACGGAGGGCGTGAGAGAGGGAGACGGGCAAATGATTCGGGGGAATGGCAGGGCGCTGGTGGCCGCATGGGCGGCGGCACTGTCGATGGCGGTGGGCCTGGTCGTCGGCCTGGCGGTGACCGGCGCGAGCGCGGCACCGGACAACGGGGATGACGGCCCCGATGTGGCGATGGTGATCGCCGGCTCGACCGGGCGGACGACGACCCTGCGGGCCGGGGACGCGCGGACCGGGCAGGACTTCGCCCTGCTCTGGCAACTGCTCCAGCCGACGAACACCACGATGGAGCGGTCGCCGGAAACATGGCAGGAGGACCGGTATCCGCCCGTGCGGTTCACCGTCTTCTGGGGGCTGACGGGCGTCGGGGGCTGGCCGCAGACCAAGCGGGCACCGGGCGGTGATGTGGCCGTCGAACGCCAGGATCAACTGTTCATGGCCCAGGACGGCACCCCATGGGTCCGCTCGGACCCGGCACCGGAGGTGGAGGACGACGACATCCGCTGGCATCGGGCACCGAGGGACATCCTCGCGCGAGTGGAGCAGGAGAGGCTGCTCGCCGACGGCACCGGTTCGGAGAGCTCGGGCAAGGGCCCGGGAAAGGGCTCGGGGGCGGCCCTCGATGCACAGACCGGCGCCTGGTGGGCGATACCGGGACTGGCCCTGGGCGCGGCTCTGGGGGCCGGCGGTTCGGTGCTGATACGCCGCGCGGCGGCCCGGCACCAAGCCGGACCGCCGCGGAGAAGCTCGCAGGGAGAGCCACGTCAGGAGCTGATCGATCTCTGAGCTCGCCGGATGGGTCCGGCCGAGGGCGACGACGTCAGCCGAGGTTGATCTCCGGGTACAGCGGGAAGCCCGCGACCAGGTCCGTGGCCCGCTGCGAGATCTCGTCCGCCACCTTCGCGTCCAGGACGTGAGAAGCCTTGGAGGGGGCGCCCGACTTCGTCGTACCCGGCTCGGTGGTGGTGAGGACACGGTCGATCAGGGCCGCCACCTCGTCCATCTCGGCCGTGCCCAGGCCGCGCGTGGTCAGGGCAGGGGTGCCGATACGGATACCGGAGGTGTACCAGGCGCCGTTCGGGTCGGCGGGGATGGCGTTGCGGTTGGTGACGATGCCCGAATCGAGCAGCGCGGCCTCGGCCTGACGGCCGGTGAGGCCGTAGGAGGAGGCGACGTCGATCAGGTTCAGGTGATTGTCCGTGCCGCCGGTGACGAGGGTCGCGCCCCGGCTCATCAGCCCCTCGGCCAGCGCGCGGGAGTTGTCGACGATGCGCTGGGCGTAGTCCCGGAAGGAGGGCTGACGGGCCTCCGCGAGGGCGACGGCCTTGGCGGCCATGACGTGCGGGAGCGGGCCACCGAGGACCATCGGGCAGCCTCGGTCGACCTGGTCCTTGAGGGAGTCGTCGCACAGGACCATGCCGCCGCGCGGGCCGCGCAGGGACTTGTGAGTGGTGGTCGTCACGATCTGCGCGTGCGGAACCGGGTCGAAGTCGCCGGTCAGGACCTTGCCCGCGACCAGACCCGCGAAGTGCGCCATGTCGACCATCAGGGTCGCGCCGACCTCGTCGGCGATCTCCCGCATGATCCGGAAGTTCACCAGCCGGGGGTATGCGGAGTAACCGGCGACGATGATCATCGGCTTGAAGTCACGGGCCGAGGCGCGCAGGGCCTCGTAGTCGATCAGGCCGGTCGCCGGGTCCGTGCCGTAGGAGCGCTGGTCGAACATCTTGCCGGAGATGTTCGGGCGGAAGCCGTGGGTGAGGTGGCCGCCTGCGTCCAGGGACATGCCGAGCATGCGCTGGTTGCCGAAGGCCTGGCGCAGCGTGGCCCAGTCGGCCTCGGAGAGGTCGTTGACCTGGCGGGCGCCGGTCTTCTCCAGGAAGGGCGCCTCGACACGGTCGGCGAGGACGGCCCAGAAGGCCACCAGGTTGGCGTCGATACCGGAGTGCGGCTGGACATAGGCGTGGCGGGCGCCGAACAGCTCGCGGGCATGCTCTGCGGCCAGGGCTTCGACCGTGTCCACGTTGCGACAGCCGGCGTAGAAGCGGCGGCCGACGGTGCCCTCGGCGTACTTGTCGCTGAACCAGTTGCCCATCGCGAGGAGCGTGGCCGGGGAGGCGTAGTTCTCGGACGCGATCAGCTTGAGCATCTCGCGCTGGTCGTGAACCTCCTGGACGATGGCGTCGGCGACACGCGGCTCGACCGCACGGATCACGTCGAGAGCCGCACGGAAGGCGGTGGACTCGGTGGAGAGGGGCTGCTGCTCGGACATGTCGTCGGCCTCCGGGTGGCGTGGTGCTGGAAAGCGGTCACGGTGTCACGGTTCGGCCCAGGCGCACGGCACAGTCACTGCTCAAGGCCGCTCCCCGATGGTCCGTCCCATCCCAGCGCGCCAGTCACGGCCTGCTCACCACCCTAGCGGGCACGTCACAAGGGCAGGGCCCCGAGTCCACCATGCGAGCGATCTCGGGGCGCCTCCTGAGCTTGCGGGCTTCCGGGCTTCCGGGCTTGCGGGCTTGCGGGCTTGCGGGCTTCCGGGCTTCCGGGCTTCCGGGCTTCCGGGCTTCCGGGGCTACGGGGCTACGGGGCTACGGGGCTACGGGGCTACGGGGCTACGGGGCTACGGGGCTACGGGGCTTCTAAAGGATCACGTGGGGGAGGAAGCGGGCGTACTCGTCTGTGATCAGGCCGGAGGATTCGCGGATGCCGAGGCCTGCCGACTCGTCCTCGACGATCCAGGCGCCGAGGACGACGTGGTTGCCGTCGAAGGCGGGCAGCGGCGCCAACTGCTGGTAGCAGCAGGGTTCGTCGGTGCGCAGGACGGCCGGGGCGGCGCCCGGTTCGTGGACCGTGACGCCGGCGCCCTCGCGGCCCAGCAGCGGCTTGGCGACGTAGCCGGTCGTGGCCGCCAGTTCGCGGGGGCCGTCGAGGTAGGCGGGCAGGAGGTTGGGGTGGCCGGGGTACAGCTCCCACAGGACGGCCAGGAGCGCCTTGTTACTGAGCAGCATCTTCCAGGCCGGCTCGATCCACATCGTGGAGCCGGTGCCGCCGCCGTTGTCGAGGGTGTCGAGGACATGACCGCCGAAGCGGTCGGTGGTGAGCCACTCCCAGGGGTACAGCTTGAAGCAGCTGCGGATGAAGCGGAGTTGGTGGTCGACGAAGCGGCCGGACAGGGGGTCCCAGCCGATCTCCTCCATGGAGATCCAGTCGGTGTCCAGGCCGGCCTGCTCGGCGGTCTCCTTGAGATAGGCGACCGTCATGAGGTCCTCGCCGAGTTCGTCGGCGGAGGAGTGCGCGAAGTGCAGCGGGCTGCCGGGCGGGAGCAGGACGGCCTGTTTCTTCCAGGCGGCGACGAGTCGTTCATGGAGGGAGTTCCACTGGTCGGCGCCGGGGAAGCGCTCCTCCATCCAGAACCACTGGGGGGAGGCGGCCTCCACGAGGGAGGTGGGGGTGTCGGCGTTGTACTCCAGGAGTTTCGCCGGGCCGGCGGCGTCGTAGCGGAGGTCGAACCGGCCGTAGACGGAAGGGAGCTCGGCGCGTCGGCGCCAGGCCTCGGCGACCGCCGCCGCGATGCGCGGGTCGGTGATGCCGAGGTCGGCGAGACGGTCGGAGTCGACCAGGTGCGTGGCCGCCGCCAGGCACATCTCGTGGAGTTCCTCGACGGTCTCCTCCAGCGCCTCGACCTCGTCGAGAGTGAACGTGTAGTACGCGCTCTCGTCCCAGTAGGGGCGCAGAAGGCCGTCGGGGTGGCGGGTGAGGGGATAGACGAGCCCCTGTTCCTCGACGGTGCGCTGCCAGTCGGGGCGGGGTTCGATGGTGTGACGTCGCATGGGTGCAGGTGTCCTCTTCAGCCGCTCGGTCGCTCAGCCGCTCAGCCGCCGGAGCTGCCCTTGTGGCTGCCGCCGTCGCTGTCGCCGCCGCCGAAGCCGCCGCGGCTGACACCGCTGCCGCCTCCACTGCTGCTGGAGGAGCCCCCGGATCCCTTGCCCGGCTTGCTGAAGGAGCCGCCGTCGACCCAGGAGCCCTGCTTCTTGCCGCCGTAGTACCAGACGCCGGCCGCCGAGGTCTTGGTCGACTTGCAGTTCTTGTCGGCGACGACCTTGTACCCCTTGGCGAGGTTGTAGCTGTCGCGGTCGACGCAGCGCTTGTCGGGGTCGGAGGAGCAGGCGGTGAGGGCCGCCGCGAGCAGTCCCATGCCTCCCAGTACGACCGTGCCCGAGCGCAGCTTTCGACGCGTGTCCGCCATGTTCCCGTCTCCCCGTGTCCCCGTTGTCGCATCGCCCCTACGGCGATTTCCGGCCGTCAGCCTAGACATCGGTCGGACGGGACCCGCGGGCGGCCCGTTCACCCGCCGCTCGCCTACAGTCCTTTCGTGCTCTTTGGAATGGTGTGTGCCCTCAGCGCGGCGATCTGCTTCGGTACGGCGACGGTGTTGCAGGCGATGGCGGCGCGCGCCGCCGCCGACGGCAGCGACGGGCGGGGCGGTGGAGGCGGTGGCGACGCGGCGCTGTTGCTGCGGGCGGTGCGCCAGTGGCGGTATCTGGCGGGGCTGGCGCTGGACGGGCTCGGGTTCCTGTTCCAGATCGCCGCACTGCGGTCGGTGCCGATCTACGCAGTCGGTGCGGCCCTCGCCTCCAGTCTGGCGGTGACGGCGGTGGTCGCGGCGCGGCTGCTGCGGGTGCGGCTGAGCCGGATGGAGTGGCTGGCCGTGGCGGTGGTATGCGCGGGGCTAAGCATGCTGGGGCTGGCCTCCGGGACGGAGGGCGAGGAGAGCGGCCCGGACGCGTTGCCGTGGGTGATGCTCGGCGCGGCGCTCGGGGTGCTGCTGCTGGGCCTGGCGGGCGGGCGGCTCACCGGGCGGGGGCGGGCGCTGGTGCTGGGGCTGGGTGCCGGGTGCGGGTTCGGGGTGGTGGAGGTGGCGGTGCGGCTGATCGACTCGCTCGCGCCCTCGGATCTGCTCGCCAACCCGGCGACGTACGCCCTGCTGGTGGGGGGCGGTGCCGCGTTCCTGTTGCTGACGACGGCGCTGCAGCGGGGGTCGGTGACGACGGCCACGGCCGGCATAGTGATCGGCGAGACGATCGGTCCGGCGCTCGTGGGCGTGGTGTGGCTGGGAGACCGCACCCGGGAAGGGCTCGGCTGGCTGGCCGTGCTGGGGTTCGCGGTCGCCGTCGCGGGGGCGCTCGCACTGGCCCGGTTCGGAGAGGCCCCGGAGGCGGCACCGACCCAGGACACGCCGGAAACGCCTGAGACGCCTGAGACGCCGGAGACACCTGAAGCGTCGGAGACGCCGGAGACACCTGAAGCACCGGGCGCACCGGACTCGCCGGACTCGCCGCACTCGCCGCACTCGCCGGACTCGCCGGAGGCCTCGGATTCGCCGGAGGCACCGGAGGCACCAGAAGCCCCAGGTGCACCGGGCGCGCCCGTCAGGCCATCGCCTCGGTGATGCCGTCCCACAGGCGGGTTCGCGCCTCCAGTGCGTGGGTCGCGGTCTCGACGGCCTCCTGCCAGTGGGTGTCGTCGGCGCCGCACAGGTCGGCCACCATCTGCATGGCCATGGGGGTGTGCTCCTCGCCGTCGACCTCGATGTGCCGGGCGAGGTAGTCGCAGAAGAGCGGGAACCGGTCGGTGCCCTCCTTCTTGATCACCTGGTCGAACATGTCCGGGATGAGGTCCTCCCGGGAGAAGGCGAAGGCGGCGGCCCGGCAGTGCAGCGGCCGGTCGGCGATGATCTCGAAGGTGGTGCGCACGAACTCCGCGGCGGGGGCCGGTACTTGGGCGACCCGCAGCGCCGAGGACACATCGTGGCCCTCGCCGACCAGCGCGAGGAACGTGTCGATGCGGGAGGTGTCGGCGCCGGCCTCGTCCATGCCCGCGCGGTACAGCTCGAAGTGGCTGGTGAAGCCGCCGTTCAGCTCGTCGCTCTCCTCGACGAGGACGATGTCGTTGATGAGCCGCCGGCTCACCTCCGAGCCGCGCGGCACCCAGGGGACGTCGACGCAGGTGAGGTCGCGCTGGAGCGACTTGAGCAGGGACATGAAGTCCCAGACGGCGAACACGTGGTGCGCCATGAACGTCGCCATGTCGTCCCGGGTGCTGATCCGCTGGTAAATAGGGTGGGCGGTGACTTCTTTTCGGGCGGGTTCGATCATGGAACGAGCCCTTTCGATTCCCTCATGGGTCAGATTCCAGTCGTACCTGGACATGAATCTCCTTCGGTTCGGAAACTCGACGGGAACTCGACGGGGGACTCGATCGTGCACTTCTCCCGACTTACCGGCAAGCGCTTCCGAGAATTCGTAATAGTTACCGGCAGTACCGTTCCACATACCTCTCGACAGAAGCCGCCAAGGTTGCCGAAAAACGCATGAAGACTAACGTATCGGACATCCGCAGACGTTAGTAAATGTTTGAAGGATGTGTGAACACTGAGAGCCTCCGCTCCGTACTTGACACCGTGACCAGTAATCCCGTCACCGTCACCTCGGCTTATCGCGTGACGCCGGGCCGAGAGGCCGACTTTCACTCCTGGGGGTGGGCCATGCTGGGCGCGAGTGCGCAGCAGCCCGGCTTCCTCGGGGGTGGCGTGCTAGTCGACGGAGAGGCGGAGTGGCATGTCGTCTATCGCTTCGCCAGCGAAGGAACATCCCGGGCCTGGGAGAACTCGGCTGCCCGTATGCAGTGGGACGCCCGGGCCGCGGGGATCGCCGTGCAGACGGACCGCAAGAGCGTGCGGGGCTCCAAGGTGTGGTTCGACTCCCAGACCGCCGTCCCGAAGGCGCCGGCCCCGCCGTCGAAATGGAAGCTATGGTTCGTGAATATGAGCGCGGTTTTCCCACCGGTGCTCCTCTTCAACCTGACCGTGATTCCTTATCTCGGCGGCCTCAACCCGTTCATTCGCACCCTGCTGCTCTGCCTGTGCGTGACGGCCATCGTGACCTGGATTCTCATGCCCCGCCTTCAGCGTTTCTTCAAGAAATGGCTGTATCCACCGCTCCAGGCACTGCGCGGGCGGCACAAACGGACCGCGTAGTACCGAGAACGACCCTAGGGAGGTGGGCGGGTGAAGACCCTGCTCATCGACAATTACGACTCGTACACGTACAACCTGTTCCAGCTGATCGCCGAGGTCAACGGCGAGGAACCGGTCGTGATCCTCAATGACGCCCCCGCGGACGCGATTCCGGATCTTGCGGAATTCGACAACGTGGTGGTGTCGCCGGGTCCGGGGCATCCGGCGAAGGCGCGTGACTTCGGCATCAGCGCCCGGGTGCTCGCCGGGTCCACGGTGCCGGTGCTCGGGGTCTGCCTCGGCCACCAGGGCATCGCGCACGGGGCAGGCGCCCTGGTGGCGCCCGCCCCGGAGCCCCGGCACGGGTATCTGTCGGCCGTACGGCACGACGGGCGCGACCTGTTCCAGGGGCTGCCGCAGAACTTCACCGCGGTCCGCTACCACTCGCTGGCCGTGCGCGAGCCGCTGCCCGACGGCCTACAGGCCACGGCCTGGGCGGAGGACGGCGTCCTGATGGGGCTGCGGCACCGCGAACGGCCGCTGTGGGGCGTGCAGTTCCACCCGGAGTCGGTGCTCACCGAGTACGGGCACCGCATACTGGTGAACTTCCGCAACCTCACCGCCGAGCGGGCCCGCAAGCTGCGGACGAAGAACACCGCGGTCCCGCCGACCGAGGCGGCGATACCGAGCCGCGCCCCCGCGGTGACGACCGTCCCGATCCCGCGTCCGCGCCGGTCCGGCGGCCCCGCCCACCGGCTGCACACCCGCCGCATCGCCGAGGCGATCGACGCGGAGGCCGCCTTCACGCGGATGCACTCCGCCTCCCCGCGGGCGTTCTGGCTGGACAGCTCCCGGGTCGAGCCGGGGCTCTCCCGGTTCTCGTTCTTCGGTGACGACAGCGGTCCGCTCGCCGAGTTCGTCCGATACGACGTCGAGACCGGGACGTGCGAGATCGAGCGGGCCGGACGGCCGACGCGCAAGGTCAGGGCCGGCGTCTTCGACTATCTCAAGCGGCAGCTGGCCAACCGCCGGGTCGACGCCACCGGGCTGCCCTTCGACTTCACCGGCGGCTACGTCGGCTACTTCGGCTACGAGACGAAGGCCGACTGCGGCTCCCCGAACGCGCACCGCTCCGCCACGCCGGACGCCTGCTGGCTCTTCGCCGACCGACTGATCGCGGTGGACCACGAGGAGGGCTTCACCTACGCGGTCTGCGTCGCGGAGGACACCCCGCAGGCCACCCGGGAGGCCACGGAGTGGCTGGAGAGCACCCTCGCCCAGCTCACCTCGCTGCCCACGGAGACCGACCGGCCGACGCCCGCGCACGCGCCCTTGCCCGTGCACGCCGAGGCGGCCGTGCCCGACCTCGGCGAGGTCGAGCCGTGGCTGGTGCGGGACCGGGCGACGTATCTCGCGGACATCGAGGCCTGCAAGCGGGAGCTCGCGGCGGGCACCAGCTACGAGATCTGTCTGACCAACGCCGCCCGTTTACCCGCTCCGGACGACGCGTACGCCTTCTACCGGGTGCTGCGCCGCGTCAACCCGGCCCCGTACGCCTCCTATCTGCGGTTCGGCGACCTCGACGTGGTCGGCTCCTCGCCCGAGCGGTTCCTGCGGATCACCCGGGACGGCATCGCCGAGGCCAAGCCCATCAAGGGCACCGCGCCGCGCGGCGCGGATCCCCGGGAGGACGCCCTGCTCAGGGACGCGCTCGCAGCGGACGCCAAGACCCGCGCCGAGAACCTGATGATCGTCGACCTGCTCCGCAACGACCTGGGGCGGGTCTGCCGGAGCGGGACCGTGCGCGTCTCCCGGCTCATGGCCACCGAGACGTACGCGACCGTGCACCAGCTCGTGTCCACCGTCGAGGGGCGGCTGCGCCAGGGCACCGACGCGGTGGACTGCGTGCGCGCCTGCTTCCCCGGCGGGTCGATGACCGGCGCGCCGAAGCTGCGCACGCTGGAGATCATCGACGAGCTGGAGACCGAGGCGCGCGGCGTGTACTCGGGGGCCCTCGGCTACCTGGGGTGCAGCGGCGGCGCCGACCTCAACATCGTCATCCGCACCGCCGTCCTGGCCGACGGCCTCCTGCAGTTGGGCGCGGGCGGCGCGATCGTCCTCGACTCCGACCCGGTCGCCGAGTACGACGAGATGCTCCTGAAGACGGCCGCCCAGATGCGGGCCCTGCGGGAGCACACGGCGGCCCGGGCGCGGGTGCCGTCGCGTGCGACGAAGGCGGCCGAGGCCCAGGTGAGCGCGCTGCGCCGGGCCGGGGCCAGAACCGGGAGGCGCGGAGCGCGCCCGGAGTCCCCGGAGCCCGGCCCCGCTGTGGGCACCGTGAAGGAGGACACCCGATGACGACGCCCCGGCCCACGGCCACACCGCAGCTCGCGGCACCGCAGCCCACGGCCATGCCACAGCCCATGGCCACGACCACGGCGCGTGCCACGACCGTTCCCCAGCCCAGAGCGGCCCTGGACGGCTCCGTGTCCGCCTCCGTGTCCGTGTCCGTCTCCGCCTCCGGATCCGGATCCGGATCAGGTGCCCCCGGCAACCTCGCCGCCTACCTCGACGATCTCGCCGAGCGGCGCGGGTGGGGCAGCCGGGTCGCCTTCCATCAGGGGCATCAGGGGTGGACCCACGGGGAGGTGCACGCGCTCGCGGCGCGGGCGGCCGGTGTGCTCGCCGGTCACGGGGTGCGGCCCGGCGACCGGGTGCTGCTCGCGCTGCCCGACGGGATCGCCTGGGTGACGGCCTTTCTCGGGGTCGCCCGGCTGGGCGCCGTCGCCGTCCTCGTCAACCCCGAACTGCCCGCCGCCGAGCACGCGTTCATGGCCGAGGACACCGGCGCCGTGCTGTGTCTGACCGGGCCGGGGCTGGAGGACCGGTTCACCGAGCGGGCGCGGCTCGGCGCCGACCAGTTCCTCGCGCTGGCCCCGACCGCCGTGCCGGCCCCCGCCCACCCGGTCGACGCGGACGCGCCGCTGTACGTGCAGTACACCTCCGGCACCACGGGCCGCCCGAAGGGGGTCGTGCACACGCACGGCGACCCGAAGGCGTACCACGACCTGATCGGCCGGCGGCTGCTGGGGATCACCGAGGACGACGTCACCCTGTCGGTGTCGAAGCTGTACTTCGCCTACGGGTTCGGCAACGCGTTCGTCTTCCCCCTCTTCTCCGGGTCGTCCGCCGTGCTGGTGGACCGGCGTCCGACGCCCGCCGCCGTCGACGAGCTGGTCGCCAGGCACCGGGTCACCCTGCTCTACTCCGTGCCGTCGGCGTTCGCGGCGCTGGTCGCCGACCGGGGCAGCGGGCACGCGGCCTGCTTCGCCTCGGTGCGCGCCGCGGTGTCGGCCGGCGAGGGCATGCCGGACGAACTCGGCCAGCGCGTCGGCGAGTTGCTCGGGGCACCGGTGCTTGAGCAGATCGGCTCCACCGAAGCCGGTCACGCCTTCTGCGCCAACAGCCTCGGCCACAACCATCCCGGCACCGTCGGGCGTCCCGTACCGGGGTTCGAGGTGGAGGTGCGCGATCGTGCCGGGCGGCCCGTGTCCGACGGCGAGGAGGGCGAGCTGTGGGTGCGCGGGCCGACGGTGACGTCCGGCTATCTGAACCGACCCGAGGAGACGGAACGCACCCTCGTCGGCGGCTGGCTGGCCACCCACGACCGGGCGCGCCGTGAACCGGACGGCGCCTACCGGCATCTGGGCCGCACCGACGACATGGAGATGGTCGGCGGGATCACCGTCTCCCCGCTGGAGGTGGAGGCCGTGCTGCGCGCCCATCCGGCGGTGCGGGAGGTCGCGGTCGCGGCCGTCACCGACGGGCGCGGCTTCAGCCGGCTGCGTGCCTTCGTCGTGCCGGTCTCGTCCCCCGCGGACGGTCTGAGCGACGACCTCGTCGCGCTGGCCCGCGACCGGCTCGCCGCGTTCAAGGTCCCGCGCAGCGTCAGCTTCGTGCCGTCCCTGCCCCGGACCTCCACCGGAAAGCTCCGCCGCCACCTCGTCCGCCAGGGCGCGTGGTGACCGCCGCAGCCCCGGACCCGGCCCCGGTCCCGGCCGCCGCCCCAGCCCCCTGCCGTACGTCAGAGAGGAACAGCCACATGTCGCAGCAACCCCTGCTCGCCGACCGCGGGTTCTACCTGGGCCCGCTGTTCCGGCGGGCGGCCGACCGCCACGGCGCCGTCTTCGTCACCCTGGACCGGCCGCTGGACACCCACCCGGCCCTCGGGGTCGACCTCGACTACCAGGCCCTCGCCGACGTGGTCGAGGACCTGTCGGGCAGGCTGTGGGCGGCGGGGGTGCGGCCCTCGGAGCAGGTGGTCGTCCACAAGACGGACAACGTCGACATCGTGCTGCTGACCTGCGCGGTCTCCCGTATCGGCGCAGTTCCGGTGCTCCTGTCCCCCGGGCTGGCCGGGCCGGTCGTCCGACAGCTTCTCGGACGGCTCCGGGAGCCGTGGCTGATCACCGACCGGGCCAAGCTGGACGGCCCGCTCGCGGACGTCGAGCTCTCCGGGCTCGTCCGGCGGGCGCTCTCCGTCGACGACGCGACCGGCGAGGACGGGCACGACGCCGAGCCGCTGGCGAAGCACGCCGGCGCCCAAGTCCCCGCGCCCGTCCGGCTGCACCCGCGTGAGCCCGCCCTGATCACCCACAGTTCGGGCACCACCGGCGTGCCGAAGCTGGCCGTGCACTGCGCGAACACCATGTGGAACCGGCTCGTCCCGCAGAAGGCCATGGGCTGGCCCACCCGCGGGGAGACAGCCGCGCTGCACATGTCGTTCGTGCACTCGCGCTTCTACCACCTGCTGGGCGTCCTGCTGCACTTCGGCAGCCCGCTGGTGCTGATCACCGACCCGGAGCCGGCCGCCGTGGGCCCGCTGCTGGCCCGTCACCGGCCCGGCATCGTAGAGACCCACCCCAACACCTTCGTGCTGTGGGAGGAGCTGGCCGACGCACCCGGGGCCCCGCTGTCCCGGGTGAAGTCGTACGGCTCCACGTTCGACGCGATCCACCCGCGCACCGTGAAGCGGCTGCTGGGCGCGTCGAAGCGCCGGGCGCCGTGGCTGATCCAGCTGTACGGGCAGAGCGAGACGGGGCCGGTCGCGTTCCAGTGGTTCACGCGGCGCAGCACGGAGCGGGCCGACGGGCGGCGGGTCGGGATCGGCATCCCCGGCTTCACCCGGGTCCGTATCGCGGACGCCGACGGCTTCCGGGCCGCGCCGGGCACGCCCGGCCGGATCGAGGCCCGCACCCGGGGGCGCATCCTCACCTACCTGGGCGCGCGGGCGCAGTACGAGCGCCAACTGGACGGCGGCTGGTGGCAGATGGGCGACATGGGCTACATGAGCCGGTGGGGTTCCCTGCATCTGATCGACCGTGAGATCGACCAGATCGACGCCGTGCACAGCACCCTGGAGGTCGAGGACGCGCTGATGGAGCGGCTGGAGGAACTGCGTGAGGTCGTCATCGTGCCGGGCGCGGACCGCGAGCCGGTACCGGTGGTGTGTGTCCGGGGCGAACAGCCACTGGACCCGGAGCGCTGGCGGGAGGCCACGGCCGATCTGCCCGCGATGGCCGAACCGCGACAGTGGCGGTTCGAGGAACTGCCGATGACCGCCACCTGGAAGGTGAAGCGGGTGGAGATCACCCGCATGCTGACCGGGACGCGAGAGAGCGTGCGCGTGTGAACCCGGTGATCGTGGTGGGCGCGGGCCCGGTCGGCCTGTCGGCCGCGCTGGGCCTGCGCTCGCGCGGACTGCCGGTCGTGCTCCTGGAGGCGGACCCCGAGGACCGCGAACGGCCGGGCAGCCGGGCCCTGTTCGTGCACAAGGAGACCCTGCGGCTGCTCGACGGGATGTCCCCGGGCCTGGCCGCCGAGATCACGGCGTACGGTCGGACCTGGCACACCCGGCGCACCTTCTACCGGGGCCGCGAGGTGTACTCCCGCACCTTCCCGCCCCCGTCCGGGCTGCCGCCCTTCACCAGCCTGCGCCAACTGGACACCGAGCGCTTCCTGCGCGCCGCGTGCGAGCGGGCGGGGGTCGAGTTCGTCTGGGACGCGCGCATCCTCGGTGTCCGGGCGTCCGAGAACGGCGTCACGCTGACCGGCGAGGACGGACGCGCCTGGGACGCCAAGTACGTCGTAGCCGCCGACGGCGCCCGCTCGGTCGTCCGGGGCGAGCTGGGCATCGCCATGGAGGGCGTGCGCGGCGAGGGCTTCCACGTCGTCGTGGACGTCGCCGACGTCCTGGGCGCCGAGCAGCCGCTGGAGCGGGTCTTCCACTACGAGCATCCGGGCGTCGGGGGGCGCAGCGTGATGCGGGTGCCGTTCACCGGCGGCTTCCAGGTCGACCTCCAGTGCCGCGACGACGACCAGGAGGAGGCCTACGGCACCGAGGACGCCGTACGGGAGTGGCTGCCCGAGGTCGTGGGCGACGGGTACGCCGACCGGATCCTGTGGGTGTCGACGTACCGCTTCCTGCGCAAGGTCGCGGCGTCCTTCACCGATCCGCACGGGCGGGTGCTGCTCGTCGGGGAGGCCGCGCATCTGTTCCCGCCGTTCGGGGCGCGCGGCATGAACAGCGGGATCGCGGACGCGGCAGCGGCGGCGCAGGCGATCGCCACCGGGACGGCCCAGGCCGTACGGGAGTTCGCCGAAGTACGGCGCGCGGCGGGGCTGTTCAACAGCGAGGCCGCCGGAATCGCCCTGGACCACCTGCGCCCGCAACGCCGGATCGTACGGCTCAGGCAGCGCGCGGCGGCCGCGCTCGCGCCCGTACTGCCGTCGTGCGGCTCGTGGCTGGAGCACGCACCGTACGGGCCCCGGGGCGGTGCCCCGGCGGTGGCGGGCGGGAAGTACTGAGCGGGAAGCAGGAGGCAGGGGTGACTGCACAACTGACGGCGGCCGGGGCCGAGGAAGTCCTGTTGACCTGGACGCCCAGCCGGGGCCTGACGGTGGAACCGGGCTCCGTGACGACCGCGACGACCGGTCCGCTGCTGGTCGCGGACTCGTGGCTGGTGCGCGAGGGCCGGGTGCGCGGGTACGGCCGGCACCGGGAACGCTTCCTGCGGGCCTGCGCCGAGTCTGACGGGCCCGGGCCCGGACCGCGCCGGCTGGTCGAGTTCTGGCACGACATGACGGCCGCGCTGCCGCGTACGGGTGAGTGGTTCCCCCGGGTGGAACTCGCCGCCGGCTCCCGGGAACTGCGGCTACGGCTGCGGCACGCGCCGCCGCTCGGCAGCGAGGTGCGCCTGTGGGCGGTCGGTCAGCCCGATCCACGGACCCTGCCCCGCCGCAAGGGCCCCGACCTGGACGCCCTGGCCCGGGTACGCGGGCGGGCGGTCGAAGAGGGGGCCCAGGAAGGAATCCTGGTCGACCCCTCGGGGATGGTGCTGGAGTCGGCGACCGCGAGCGTCCTGTGGTGGGAGGACGACACCCTCTGCCTGCCCCCGGCGGGGTCGCCCCTGCTCCCCGGGATCACCGGCGGGCTGATCCAGGAACGGGCCCTGCGGTCCGGGATCCGCGTCGCCCACCGCAAGCGGACGGTGCCCGAGCTGGCCGACCGCGAGGTGTGGCTCGTGAACGCGCTGCACGGCATCCGCCCGGTGACGAGCTGGACCGGGACCGGGACCGGGACCGGGACCGGGACGGGAATCGAAGAGCCGATGACGGCCGGTCCGGCGACGCGGGCGACGGAATGGAGGAACTGGCTGGAAAGTCTCCCGGAGCCGCTTCCGGACATGTGATCAAAAACAAACGATGGGCATCGGTAATTACTACCGATGCCCATATTCGACGTGCCCTCGTATTACTTCTCGACTACTTCCTTGATTACTTCTTGGCAGGCTGATAAGCACCCGGAACCATACGCGTCGCGATCGCGATCCGGTTGTAGGCGTTGATGACCGTGGCCGCCCAGATCAGCGCCGCGACCTGTGCCTCGTCGAAGACGGCCGCGGCCTCGGCGTAGACGTCGTCCGGTACGTGCCCGTCGGCGACGAAGGTCACGGCCTCGGTCAACGCCAGTGCAGCGCGCTCCCGTTCGGTGAAGAAGGGGGTCTCCCGCCAGGCGTTCAGCGCATAGATGCGCTGCTCGGTCTCGTCCGCCGAGCGGGCGTCCTTGGTGTGCATGTCGAGGCAGAACGCGCAGCCGTTGAGCTGCGAGGCGCGGATCCGGATCAGTTCCAGAAGCTCGGGCTCGACCTTGGCGTCCTGCGCCGCGGAAACGGCCGCGCCGTGCAGGGTGCCCATCGCGGCGGAAACGTCTGGAGTTATCTTCTTGAGGGCCACGCGGGACACGGAATTGTTGTTCGTCATGGGTAAGACTCTATCCGGGAAAAGGAAGAACCCAGCCACTTTCGAGAAGAGAAACGGCTCACGCCGCCTTCCTTCCCAACGCACACCACACCAACTTGCCCCGACGCCCTATGTGCGGGACAGCGCCCGCACCAAGGCCGTCGCCCGCCGGCCCTCCGAGTCGCCGAGTCACGTGCGGGTGGACGACTTCGCAGGCGCCGGAAGCGCCACAGCGTACGTGGGCGGAGCCGTGTCCCGCCTGGGCACCGTCGTACGCGATGCTCCGCACGGCACGGGCAATTGGTGGTTATGCGCCATCTCGCGGCCAGGAGACCCAGGCCGGGCACGCCGACGACGGCCCGAACCCGCCAACCGACGAGCTTGCCGAACCCAGCGAGGGCTCAGCCCGGCGAACGGGCGCGTTCCGGGACGGCTGCGACGCCCGATCTGCCCGATGCGTCGGGGGCGTCGGTGCGGGTGCCGGGCTGAACTCCGGCACCCGCGACGGAAGGCGTGGGCTGGACCGTCTACTCGGTGGCGTCGAAGAGCTGGGCCGCGCCGGTCGCGTGAACCGCGCGCTCGGACCAGACGGTTAGCTGGTCGGAGTCGGTACAGGCTTCGACGCGGGCTCTGACATCGTCCGGCACAGCGATGCCACGCCACTCAAGGATGCGAAGAGTCATCTCGGCCCGCTCTCGGACCCGGCCTTCCTCGCGGCCTTCTTCCCGTACCTCCTCGGCGAGCGGGTGTCGCCAGAAGTACTGCATCGCCGTCATCAGGTCCCTCCACATCTGCCGAACCTGGTCATCCGCCAGGCACGAGTCGACGAACTGCACGAGCACCGCGGCACTGTCGCGGTCCATGTCCTTCAGGGCCGCTGCCAGCGATTCCAGTATGGCGGGGGCCTGCCGCCCCCGGCCGTGTGTCATGGCCGAGAGCGCCGCGAGGGGTGGATCCTGCTTGGCCTCCCGCTCGGTGGCGATCACGGGTACGTTGTCCGGCCCCAGCACGAAGGGCCGCACGGTCAGCGAAGGCACACCGCGTACGCCCAGATGGATGGGCTGCGCCGCCCAGCGGGCCGTGGCACGGCTCTGGGTGACGACGATGAGGACGGGCTCGCAGCGGTACTTCTCGTACAGGTAGCTGAGGTAGTACGGCCAGCTGCCGCGCTTCCGGTCGTCCGGCTGGCCCTGCGACTCCACGACCAGGAGGTAACTGCCCTCGTCGGTCTCGGCCCGCAGGAGCGTGTCCACGCGCCGCTCGACGGGCTCGATCTCGGTGAGGTCGACGTTCATGCCGGCGAAGTCGTACGGCTCGGGAAAGGGAACGTGTAACACCTGCTGGAGCGCTCGGGTAAGCAGCGCCGGGTCCTTCTGGAAGATCCGGTGCAGCGCCTCGTGCGACGAGCCGACCATCGGCTCTCCTTTCTGTCTGACGTGATCAACGAGCTACGCCGCGTTCAGTTCGCACCACACCAACTTGCCTCGATGCCCCGTCCGGGACAGCCGACACCTTCGGCACCCACGACAAGGGGAACCTGCTCACCGACGGCAAGACCGCCCCGCACATCTGGGACGGCGCGAGCAGGTATTCCCTGGTCACCCACAACGGCGACTTCGCTCCCTCCGACGGCGTCACCGACTGGGTGGTGCGCACGCCCGAGGGTCTGCTCTTCATCTACCCCGGCGACGGCTACGGCGCGATCGACGTCAGCAAGCGCATCGAGGTGCAGCTCCCGGCCAACGCCCCCGCCCCCGCCACCTTCACGGAGATCAAGTCGGCGGGTGACATCACGGGGGACGGTCAGCCCGAACTCTTCGTGACCGGTGGAGTGGGCGGCGCCGAACTGTGGGTCTTCACCGGCTACAGCGGCGGCGCCTTCTCCACTGCCACCCGGCTGACCACTTCCGACTGGGGCGACGCCGAGCGGGACTTCGTGGCCATCGCCGACTACAACGCCGACGGCGCGGCCGACCTCACGTACCGCACCTCGGCCGGCCATATCCTCCTGCGCAAGGGCATCCTCGACAGCGACGGCGTGGGCACGGTTCTGACCAGCCTGGGCACATCCGGCGCGAGCCTGGGCGGCGGCGACGTCATGTACGTCACCAGCACCATGACCCGGGCCGCCTTCCCCCTGCTCTACGGCAGCCCCGACACCACCGGGGACGGCATCCCCGACATCTGGGCGACCAACAGTGCCGGAGCACTCCTGCTGTACAAGGGCGGCGCCACAGCGATCGGCACCGCCACGACGCTGCGCACCAGCGGCTACACCACCAGCACGGCAAAGCAACTGGGCTGACGCCGACTCCTACAGAAAGGGGGTCCGAGACGACGGTCTCGGACCCCCTTTCAGACACCGTCCGGTCGGCGAGCACCGCTCCGGGAGCCTCCGGGAACTCCGGGACCCTTACCCGGGAAGAGGAATCCCGGTGCCGTACTCACCCAAGGACAACGCCCCGCACAACGCGTCCAGTGC
The DNA here is from genome assembly GCF_044460385.1 of Streptomyces sp. NPDC050121. Classification (NCBI taxonomy): domain Bacteria; kingdom Bacillati; phylum Actinomycetota; class Actinomycetes; order Kitasatosporales; family Streptomycetaceae; genus Streptomyces; species Streptomyces sp. NPDC050121. Next base: position 87,693 of record NZ_JBITJV010000018.1, read on the forward strand.
CCCGGACCAGGCGTGGTCCGGTGGGGTGCCGTAGCCGACGACGAGGGCGTCGAGGGGGGTGGTGACCGCGTCGGGGTGGCGGTGGCGGGGGGTGAGGCCGTCGACCGCCAGGCCCTGGTGGGCCGCGGCTCGGACCACCGCCGGTTCGGTGCCGGGCGGGAGGCGGAGGACTGCGTGCAGGCCCGCCGCGATGCCGGTGACGCGGATGGCGGGGGCGCGGGCGGCCAGGGCGGACACCAGCGCGTCGCGGCGTCGGCGGTAGCGGGTGCGGGACGCCCGGACGTGGCGGTCGTACGCCCCCGACGTGATGAACTCCGCCAGCGTCAGCTGGTCCAGGACCCCGGAGGTGTCCACCCCGCCCTTGGCCGCCACCACCTCCTCCGTCACGCCCGGCGGCAGCACCATCCAGCCCAGGCGCAGGCCGGGCGCCAGGGACTTGCTCGCCGTGCCCAGGTACACCACGTGGTCGGGGTCCAGGCCCTGGAGGGCGCCGACGGGCTGGCGGTCGTAGCGGAACTCGCCGTCGTAGTCGTCCTCCAGGACCAGGCCGCCGGTGCGCCGTGCCCAGTCCACGACGGCCGCCCGCCGGTCGCGGTGCAGGGGCACGCCCATCGGGAACTGGTGGGCCGGGGTGAGCAGCGCCGCGCCGGATTCCCGTCCCTTCAACTCGCCTGTACTCGTGCCCAGTTCGTCGAACGGGAGCGGGGTCGTGGCCAGACCGGTCGCCGCCAGGAGCCTCCAGTGCTCGTCCAGGCCGTACGCCTCGACGGCGATCGTGCGCGCACCGCGTGCCCGTAGGACGGCGCTGAGGAGTTTCAGGCCATGCGCGAACCCGGCGCACACGACGATGCGTTCGGGGTCGGCGCGCACTCCGCGAGCCCGGGAGAGGTACCCGGCGAGCGCGGTGCGCAGTTCGACGCGGCCCCGGGGGTCGCCGTAGCCGAAGGCGTCGGAAGGGGCGGCGGTGAGGGCGCGGCGGGCCGCCTTGAGCCACTCGGCGCGGGGGAAGGAGGCGAGGTCGGGAGTGCCGGGGCGGAGGTCGTAGGCGGGGCGGTGGTCTTCGAGGCGGCGGGGCGATGCATCCGTCGGCAGAACCACCCTCCGGTCCCCCACCTGCGTCCCCGAACCCTGGCGTGCGGTGAGCCAGCCCTCGGCTACGAGGTCGGCGTAGGCGTCGGCCACCGTGTTGCGGGCGATGCCCAGGTCGACGGCTAGGGAGCGCGAGGAGGGCAGCCGGGTGCCCGGGGCCAGTCGGCCGGTGCGGACCGCCTCGCGCAGGGCGTCGGTCAGGCCCCGGCGCAGCTGCGGGCCGGTCGGTTCGAGATGCAGGTCGACACCCAGAGTGGCCCAAGCTTTCGGCATGGAAATGGACCATACCCCTGGGCAGCTTCCCTTCTAGGGTCGAGGGCATGACGACGCACGCAGACACCCCGACCACCGATGAACAGGTTCAGTACGCCCCCGAACACACCCCTCGGCTGAACTGGACCGAGCACGCCCCCGAGGTCTTCAAGGCGATGCTCCGGCTCGACGCCGCCGCCCGTAAGGGATTCGACTCGAAGCTGCTGGAGCTGGTGAAGATCCGCGCCTCGCAGATCAACCGCTGCGCGCTCTGCGTCGACATGCACAGCAAGGACGCGCTGGCGGCCGGCGAGAGCGTCGAGCGGATCGTCCAGCTCAGCGCCTGGGAGGAGTCGGAGCACTTCTACACGGAGAAGGAGCTCGCGGCGCTGGCGCTGACGGAGGCGGTGACCGTCCTGACGGACGGCTTCGTGCCCGACGCGGTGTACGACCGGGCCGCCGGGTTCTTCGAGGAGGCCGAGCTGGCGCAGTTGATCGCCGCGATCACGGTGATCAACGCGTGGAACCGGTTCGGCGTGACCTGCCGACTGGTGCCGGGGCACTACCGGCCGGGTCAGTACGCGTAAGGCGTATGAGCCGAGCGGGGTCAGGACAGCCACGGTTTCCAGGTGGGCTCGTGGCTGTTCACCCACCTTTTCGCCGCCTCCTGCGGGGTCAGTTTCTGGTCGGCGATCATCAGGGAGACCTCGTTCTGGTCCTCCGTCGTCCACTTGAGCTTCTTCAGGAACGCGGCCGCCTTGCCGCCGTCCTTCGCGAAGTCCGCGTTGAGGTACTTCTCCAGCGGGGTGTGCGGGTAGCCGCAGGCCACCTTCGCCGGGTCGGCGTCGCAGCCCTCCTTGTAGGCGGGGAGCTTGACCTCCGTCATCGGGACCTTCTTGAACAGCCACTGCGGGGCGTACCAGTACGACAGGAAGGGCTTCTTCGCCTTGGCGAACTGGCGGATCTGGGTGATCTGCGCGGCCTCCGAACCGGCGAACACGACCTGGTAGTCGAGCTTCAGGTTGTCGACCAGGGCTTTGTCGTTGGTGACGTAGGACGGGGAGCCGTCCATGAGCTGGCCCTTGCCGCCGCTCTCGGCGGTGCGGAACAGGGACGCGTACTTGTTGAGGTTCTTCCAGTTCGTGATGTCGGGGTGCTGTTCGACCAGGTACGTCGGCACGAACCAGCCGATGTGCCCGGTGACGCCGAGGTCGCCGCCGCGCGCGATCGTCTTCTTGTCGTCGACGTACCGCTTCTCCTGGTCGGGGTGGCCCCAGTCCTCCAGGATCGCGTCGACCCGGCCCTGGCTGAGCGCGTCCCAGGCGGGGATCTCGTCGACCTGCACGGTGTCCACGCGGTAGCCGAGCTTGTGTTCGAGGAGGTACTGGGCGACGGCTACGTTGGACTGCGCGCCCACCCAGGACTGGACCGACAGGGTCACGGTCTTCGCGCCCTGCGCGCCCGCGAAGGGCGAGGCCTGCTTGGTCATGTCGGCGGCGCCGCAGCCGGACAGCAGCAGCGCCGAGGCGCCGGCCACGGCGGCCGTCGTCGTCATACAAATGCGAATACGCATACGAAGGCGCATGTCACGCTCCCTTCCTCGCACGGCGTTCCGTCGGCTGCGTCACCCGGTCGAGCATCAGGCCGAGGCAGACGATCGCGGCGCCGGCCACCAGACCGGTCGCGAGGTCGCCCTGGGCGAGCCCGAAGACGGCGTCGTAGCCGAGCGCGCCGCCACCGACCAGACCGCCGATGACGACGACGGCGAGGACGAGGACCACGCCCTGGTTCACGGCGAGCAGCAACGCGGGCCGGGCCAGCGGGAGTTGGATCTGACGGAGCTGTTGTGTGCCGGTCGCGCCGAGGGAGCGGGCCGACTCCATCGCCGCCTGGTCGACCTGCCGCAGGCCCTGCGCGGTGATCCGGACGACGGCGGGCAGCGCGTAGACGACGGCCGCCGCGACGGCGGGTGCGCGGCCGACGCCGAACAGCGCGACGACCGGGATCAGGTACACGAACTGGGGCATCGTCTGGAAGACGTCCAGGACGGGACGCAGCAGCCGCTCGAAGCGGTCGCTGCGGGCGGCGGCGACGCCGATCGCGAAGCCCAGGACGAGGGTGACGGCGACGGCGGCCAGCACCTGGGACAGGGTGTCCAGGGACGGCTCCCACACGCCGAGCACACCGGTCGCGGCGAGCGCGAGGACGGCGGTCAGCGCGGTGCGCCAGGTGCCGATCGGCCAGGCGATCGCGGCGACCAGCAGCAGCACCGCCCACCAGGGCAGCCCCTGCAGGCCGTCCCGGACGGGGTCGAGGACCCAGGTGGTGAAGTGGCCTGCCCAGTCGGCGGTGCCGCCGACGACGGGCACCCCGGAGTAGAGGTGGTCGGTCATCCAGCCGACGGCGTCGTTGACCGGGGCGGCGATGGCCACCGTCCAGGCGTCGGGCCAGTCGAGCCGGCCGATCGCGCGTCCGGCGAGGGCCACGGCCACGGCGGCGGCCGCCGCGTAGACCCACGTCGTCCACCGGGCGGGCGCGTCGTCGCTCTCCTGTCCGGCGGCGGCCGTGACGCGGTCCAGGACGACCGCGAGCAGCACGATCGGGATGCCGGCGGCGAGGGCCGCGCCCACGTCGACGGAGGCCAGCGCCTGGTAGACGCGGTCGCCGAGGCCGCCCGCGCCGATCACCGACGCGATGACCGCCATCGACAGCGCCATCATGATCGTCTGGTTGAGGCCGAGGAGGAGTTCCCTGCGGGCCAGCGGGATCCGGGCGGTCAGCAGGCGTTGGCGTGCGGTCGCGCCCAGTGAGTCCACCGCCTCCAGGACCTCCTTGTCGGCGCCGCGCAGACCGAGCGCGGTGAGCCGGGCCATGGGCGGGGCGGCGTAGACGACGGTGGCCAGGACGGCCGCCGGGACGCCGATGCCGAAGACGAGCACGACCGGGAGGAGGTACGCGAACGCGGGCAGCACCTGCATGGTGTCCAGGACCGGGCGCAGGGCGCGGTCGAGGCGCTCGGAGAGACCGCCGGCCAGGCCGAGCAGCGCGCCCACGACGACCGAGGCGAGGACGGCGACGACCATCAGGGCGAGCGTCTGCATCGTCGGCACCCACATGCCGAGCAGGCCGCAGGCCAGGAACGCGGCCGCCGTGCCGAGCGCGAGGCGCACGCCGGCGACGCGCCAGGCGATCAGCGCGCCCGCGGCGGTGACGCCCGCCCAGCCGGCGGCGAGCAGGAGGAAGTAGACGGCGCGTACGGAGAGGACCACTCCGTTGCTGATGTGGCCGAGGAAGTAGAGGAAGAGGGGGTGGCTGTCCCGGTTGTCGATGATCCAGTCGCTGGTGCTGGTGAGGGGCTTGGTGAGGTCGACGGTGAGCGAGTCGGGCCAGCTGCCGCTGGACCAGCGGGCGTTGGCCAGCGGGACGAGGACGGCGGCGGCCAGGGCGAGGACGAGGAGCTTGCGGGCGGCCTGGTGTTTGAGGAAGCCGGGCAGGGCGAGTCGGGGGGTGGGAACGGTGACCGTTGCCATCACACGGCCTCCGTGTCGGTGCTCGGGGGGTGGGGCGCTTGCCCGCGCTTACGGGGTGCCGCTTGCTTGGGGACGGGCGCCGCCCCAGCGGCACGATTGCCCTCAGTTGAGCCGGGCTCTGTTCCGGCGACCACTGCCAGGAGGGTGTCCGAGTCGACCATGCCCAGGCAGCGGCCCGCGTTCATGACGCGGGCCGGAGTGCCTGCCCGGGCCACCGCCTCGATGGCCTGGGAGACCGTCGCGGCCGGGGACACCGCCGGGCCGCTGCCCGCCTCCCCCGCGGTCGCGGGCCGCATGGCCGTGCGGACCGTCAGCACCTGCTCGCGGGGCACGTCGCGGACGAACTCGCGGACGTAGTCGTCGGCCGGGGAGCCCACGATCTCCTCGGGGGTGCCCAGCTGCACCACGCAGCCGTCGCGCATGAGGGCGATGCGGTCGCCCAGTTTCAGCGCCTCGCTGAGGTCGTGCGTGATGAAGACCATCGTGCGGCCCTCCTCGCGGTGCAGCCGGACGACCTCCTCCTGCATGTCGCGCCGGATGAGCGGGTCGAGCGCGCTGAACGGCTCGTCGAAGAGGAGGACCTCCGGGTCGACGGCCAGCGCCCGGGCCAGGCCGACGCGTTGCCGCTGGCCGCCGGAGAGCTGGGCGGGCCTGCGCTGTTCCATGCCGTCGAGGCCGACCTTCGCGACGACGTCCTTCGCGCGCGCCCGTCGCTCGGCGCGGCCGACGCCCTGGATCTCCAGGCCGTACGCCACGTTGTCGAGGACGGTGCGGTGCGGGAGCAGGCCGAAGTGCTGGAAGACCATGGCGGCGCGGTGCCGGCGCAGTTCGCGCAGCCGGGTGCGGTCCATCGCGCGGACGTCCTCGCCGTCGACGGCGATCGTGCCGGCCGTCGGCTCGATCAGCCGGGTCAGACAGCGCACGAGGGTGGACTTGCCGGAGCCGGACAGGCCCATCACGACGAAGACCTCGCCCTTGCGGACGTCGAAGGAGACGTCCCGGACGGCGGCCGTGCAGCCGGTGCGGGATCGCAGCTCGGCTGGGGCCAGGGAGGCCAGTTCGGGGTCTGCGGGGATCCGGTCGGCCTTGGGGCCGAAGACCTTCCACAGGCCGTCGACCGAGAAGACGGGGTCGTCGGCGCCCGTGGTGGGCGGCTTGCGGGTGGCGGGCGTGATCGTCATCGTGCATCGCCTCCGATCAGGTCGACGGCTTTCTCGCCGACCATCAGCACCCCGATCATCGGGTTGACGGCGGTCATGGTCGGGAACACGGACGCGTCGGCGATCCGCAGACCGTCCAGTCCGCGCACCTTCAACTGCGGGTCGACGACGGCCTGTTCGTCGTCGGCCGCGCCCATCCGGCAGGTGCCCGCCGGGTGGTACACGGTGTGGGCGACCTTGCGGGCGTACTCGCTCAGTTCCTCGTCGCCCGTGATGTGCGGGCCGGGGGCCACCTCGCGTTTGAGCCAGCCGGCCAGCGGCTCGGTCTTCGCGATCTCGCGGGCGATGCGGATACCGTCGACGAGGGTGCGGCCGTCGTGGTCGTCCTCGTCGGTGAAGTAACGGAAGTCGAGGGCGGGCTTCACGGCCGGGTCCGCGCTCCGCAGGTAGAGCCGTCCACGGGACTTCGGCTTGGGGATGTTGGGGGTCATCGAGACTCCGTACGGCGGGCGTTCGTAGCCCAGTCGCTCCGGGTTGTCCGTGAAGGGGACCTGGTAGAAGTGGAACATCAGGTCGGGGCCCGCGTGTTCGGGGTCGCGGCGCACGAACAGGCCGGCGTCGGAGTCCATCGCGGAGTTCTCCGGTATCGGCCCGTGGGTCTCCCAGACGATCACCGACTCGGGGTGGTCGAGGAGGTTCTCGCCGACGCCGGGCAGGTCGTGGACGACGGGGATGCCGAGGGCGTCCAGGTCGGCCTTGGGTCCGATGCCGGAGTGCAGGAGGAGCCGGGGCGAGTCGACGGCTCCCGCGCACAGCACGACCTCGCGCCGGGCCCGTACGAGGATCTCCTCGCCGTCCTTCGTGCGGACGTGCACGCCCTGCGCTCGGGCACCGTCCAGCTCCAGCCGGTACGCCCAGGTCTCCAGCAGGATCGTCAGGTTGGGCCGCTCGTCGAGCACCGGGTGCAGGTAGGCCACCGACGCGCTGGAGCGCTTGTTGGTCTCGGGGTGGTAGGCGAGGTCGAAGAAGCCGACGCCGTCGGTGAAGGGCTTGCGGTTGAAGCCCTCGACGCGGGGTACCCCGACGGCCTGCTGTGCCGCTTCGACGAAGTCGCGGGCGATGGCGTTCCGGTCCTTCTCGTCGACCGGGACGATGTTGTTCAGCAGGCGCGCGTAGTAGGCCTCCATCTGGACCGCGCCCCAGCCCTGGGCGCCGGCCGCCTCCCATTCGTCGAAGTCGGAGGGCAGCGGCTTGAAGGCGATGAGCGTGTTGTGGGAGGAGCAGCCGCCGAGGACGCGGGCGCGGCTGTGCCGGATGTGGGAGTTGCCGCGCGGCTGCTCGGTGGTCGGATAGTCGTAGTCGAGCTCGCCGCCGAGCAGGCCCGTCCAGCGGCGCAGGGTGAGGACGTCGTCGCGGCCGACGTCGGTGGGGCCGCCCTCGATGACGGCGACGGTGGTGGCGGGGTTCTCGGTCAGCCGGGAGGCGATGACGGAACCGGCGGTTCCGCCTCCGATGACCACATAGTCGTAGACGTGGGGGTTCTCGGACATGGGGGGTACTCCAGGGGCGTGCGAGGTCTGGCGCGAGGTCTTGGGGGGGACGGCCGGGGGGTCAGCCTGCGAACCAGCGGACGGGCTTCGGCGCGAGGTTCTGGTAGACGTGCTTGGTCTCGCGGTACTCGGCGAGCCCGGCCGGACCCAGTTCGCGGCCCACACCGCTCTTGCCGAAGCCGCCCCACTCCGCCTGCGGCAGGTAGGGGTGGAAGTCGTTGATCCAGACGGTGCCGTGGCGCAGCCGCCCGGCGACCCGTCGTGCCCGGCCCGCGTCGGCGGTCCAGACGGCGCCCGCGAGGCCGTACTCGGAGTCGTTGGCGAGCGCGACGGCCTCGTCCTCGGTGCGGAAGGTCTCGACGGTGAGGACCGGACCGAAGACCTCCTCCCGCACGACCCGCATCTCGCGGTGGCAGTGGTCGAGGACGGTGGGCTCGTAGAAGTAGCCGGACTCGGGGCGGTGCGGCGCGGGTTCCGGCCGCGCGCCGCCGGTGCGCAGCACCGCGCCCTCGGCGAGCGCGGAGGCGACGTACGCCTCGGTCTTGGCGCGCTGCTGCTCGGAGACGAGCGGCCCGCACTCGACGCCGTCCTCGGTGCCGCGGCCGAGCCTGATCCGGCCTGCCCTGCGGGCGAGTTCGGCGACGAAGCGGTCCCTCACCGATTCCTCGACGATGAGGCGGGAGCCCGCCGAGCAGACCTGGCCGCTGTGGATGAAGGCCGCGTTGAGGGCCTGGTCGACGGCGGTGTCGAAGGCCTCGGGGGTGGCGCAGGCGTCGGCGAAGACCACGTTGGGGTTCTTGCCGCCGAGTTCGAGGGCCACCTTCTTGACGGTCGGGGCGGCCGCCCGTGCGACCTTCGCGCCGCTGACCAGGCCGCCGGTGAAGGAGACGAGGTCGACGTCGGGATGCTCGGCGAGCCGGGCGCCTACGGTGTGCCCGGGACCGGTGACGATGCCCGCGACCCCGGCGGGCAGCCCGGCCTCGAGCAGCAGGTCGATCAGCGCGATGGTCGTCAGCGGGGTGATCTCGCTCGGCTTGACGACGAAGGTGTTGCCCGCGGCGAGGGCCGGGGCGATCTTCCAACTCGCCTGGAGCAGCGGGTAGTTCCAGGGGGTGATCAGCGCGCAGACGCCGACGGGTTCGTGGACGACGACACTGTGGACGTCGGCCGTGCCCGCGTCCACGACCCGGCCCGGGGCCTCGGAGGCGACGAGGCCAGCGAAGTAGCGGAAGGCGTCGGCGACGCAGTCGATGTCGACGCGGCCCTCTTCGAGCGTCTTGCCCGCGTCCCGGCTCTCCAGCAGGCCGAGGCGTTCGCGGTCGCGTATGAGGAGGTCGGCGACGCGGTGCAGCACGGCGGCGCGTTCCACAGCGGGGGTGAGCGGCCAGCCGCCCGCGCCGCCGGCGAAGGCGGCACGGGCGGCCGCGACCGCCAGGTCGGTGTCCTTCTCGTCGCCCTCCGCCACCACGGCGAAGGGGCGGCCGTCCGCGGGGTCGAGGATCTCGCGGGTGGCGCCGGAGGCCGCTTCCAGCCACTCGCCGCCGATATGAATCGTCCGGTGCTCTCGCGGTTCCGGCTGTTCCGTCCTGTCGGCCATGATCGGTGTTGCCTTCCGTTCCTGTTCAGTCCCCCTGTGTCACCCGCTGGGCACTCTCGGGGACCGCGATCGCCTGCCCCCGCCCCCCGCTTGCATGCGCAATCCATGGCCGAAAGTGCGCCGCGTCACTGAAAATGCGGGCATATGGGTACAAATGGAACAGTGATCGCTCGTTCAGCGAGGCGGGTCCTCCCCCACCCGGCCGTCTATCGACTCGCGGATCAGGTCGGCCTGGCCCACGTGGCGGGCGTACTCCTCGATCAGGTCGACGAATAGGTGACGCAGGCTGGGCGACTCGCCGCGCGCGCTCGTGTAGGCGACGAGACTGTCGGGGCCGCCCTCCGCGAGCGCCTGCCGGACATGGGCCCGGGAGCGGGCCACGGCCGCCTCCCACAGCCCGTACAACTGCTCGGGCGCGTCGGAGGCGGCGGACCGCCACTCCCAGTCGGGCTCGGCATCCCAGTCGACCGTGTCCCAGGGCGCGCCCAGCGGCTTGCCCAGCAGACGCCGGGTGAGGTACTCGTCCTCGACCAGCGCCAGATGCTTCAGCAGCCCGCCCAGGGTGAGAGTCGAGGGCGCGAGCCGGGTGTTCAGTGCGGCCGCGTCCAGGCCCTCGCACTTCCAGGCCAGGATCCTGCGCTGCCGCTCCAGGGAGCCGACCAGTGTGTCGGCCTCGGAGCCGGCGACGGGCGGCTCCAGCAGTACGGGCTCGTTGTTCTCAACTTCACTCATGACCCGCAGGCTACGGGCGGGCGGGCGGCCTCGCACAGGAACCGCTCGGGCGTCAACTCGGCGGTGTGGGCCCGGAAGTCGCCGAAGGCATCCCCGCCCTCGTCCCCGTACGGGAGGCTGGGCACTCGAACATGGAGCGCCGCTCTTCGACGCGGGGGGCTGGTCCGTCCTCGTCTCGTCGATCACAATGTCGGCGTGGCCCAACCGATAAGCGCAGAAGAAGAGTTGGACGACGGCACGCCCGTCAGATTCGTGCTGACGTCCGCGACTCCCGTCCACGACGGCGGTGCCGCCCGCCCCGACGGCGACGCCGACCTCCCCGAGGGCATGGGCAGAGCCGTCCCCGTGGCCACCGGAGGCGCCGCCGTCGCCAGCTTCGCGGCGGGGGCGCTGCGCACCGCGCTCAAACCGCTCGGGCCGCTGCTGCAAGAAGTCCACGACGTCGTCTCGGCCGTGCCGGACCCGCCTGCCGAGCTGAGCGTCACCTTCGGTGTGCAGATCGGACAGGATCTGAAACTCGGGATCGTGGGCGGCAACGGTCAGGCGCATCTCACGGTGACCGCCAGTTGGAAACCGGCGCCCGGCACGGAGTGAACCATGGGCTGGTTCAAGGCCGTGGGGACGTCCGGCGACGCGGAGGCGGGATCACGCGTCGCCTCCGTGCGCCGGTCGGCGGACGGCAGGACGGCGGGCGGGGCGGTCGTGCTCGGCATCGACACGGTGCTGACCTGCGCACACGTGATCAACGACGCCTTGGGCAGAGCACTCTTCGAGACCCGGACACCGAGGCTGGACGAGGTGTTCGTGGCGCTGGACGGCCCGCTGCGGACCACGCGGTACCCAGCCCGCGTGGTGCACTGGATCGCCCCGCGCGCTCTTGACGGCGGGGCGGTGCGGGACGGCGACCGCGAGTGGCTCGGCGATCTCGCGGTGCTGCGGATCGAGGCGCCGCTCGGCAGCGTCCCCGCCCCCGCACCCCGTGCGGCCATGACGCCCGGCCAGAAGGTGCGGGCCTGGCACGGCAGCGGGCACGGCGCAACCTTCGCGGATCTCGAGGTCGCCGCCCTGGACGGCCCGATCGGCTACCTCGACGGCAAGAGCACCGGGATGGCGGTCGGCCCCGGCTACAGCGGGGGTCCGCTCTGGTCGGAGGAGGACGGCGCCGTCGTAGGGCTCGTCGCCGCGCACTACATGCCACCGTGCGGTCCGGACGGGGCGCGTCTGCCGCCCGACCCGCAGCACCTGATCCGGCGCAGCTGGGGCATCCCCTGGCAGCGGGTCGAGGCGGAACTGCGCCCCCTCGGCGTCCTCGACCCGGACGGCACATGCGGGCCGGGAACCCAGCACGGCGCGGGGGGTGCGGGCGGCTTGGGGGGCGTGGGAAGCGGTGGAGACGTCGAGTCCGACGATCCCGCTCACGGCATGCTGGTGATGGCGCTCAGGAACGCCCTCGCGTCGCCGTACACGCTCGGTGACACCGCCCGTCAGCTCGCGCACGAGTGCGGGATCGCGCCGGGCAGCCCGGTGACGCCGCCCACGGTCGAGGAGTTCGCGGACTTCCTGGTCACCCATCCGCGCGCACTGCCCGCCCTGGTCGAGATCCTGCGGCCCAGGGACCCGAGGTCCGCCGACCGGGTACTGGTCGCCGGCCGGCTCACGGACATTCCGCTGCTGCTCGCACCGCGCGAGCACCGGCGGCTGCACCAGGTCCTGCGCCGGATCGAACGGCCCGTCCTCGCGCGGTTCCCCGAGGCGGTGCGCGAGGCGACGAAGCGGGTCGCGGTGCCGGCCGACGGGGACACCCTCGACATCGTCCTCGACCGCCTGGAGACACTGCCCGGCGACGGCCACTCCGACGACGGCGGGCCCCGGGTCCCCGCGCTGCTGCGGGTCGTCGAGTACATCGCCGCCCTGTGCCCGCAGCCCCGCAAGGCGGACCTGCGGCTGTGGTCGGACGGGGTGGCCGGACGGCTCGGCATTCCGTCGGCCGCGCTGCGCGAGCGGCGCTCCGACGCCGGGGACTGGGCCCGGATGCTGCGCGGCGGGGCGCGGCGGGTGCGGGTTCTGGCCCAGGTGACGCGGGCCGGGCGGGGGCGGCACCGGATGCGCGTGTGGTGCGACGAGGGCACCGGGCCGCGGCAGATGTCGGTCGACAGTTCCGCCACGTACTCGGCGTCGGGGGCGGCACGCGAACTGCTGCGGGTCCTGGAGTCCCTCGCGCCCTCGGCAACGGACGGGGCGCGACCGCTGGTCGAGGTCCTCGTGGACCGCGCCGACCTCAATCTCCCGGTCGACGAATGGGCCGCCCAGGCGCCGGGGGAGGTCGTGCCGGGTGTGCTCGGGGTCGAGTTCCCGCTGGTGGTGCACTGCCCGGAACTGCTGCGCCGGCACGAGCGGTTCCTCCCGGACTGGCGGGAGCGGTGGCGGCAGCTCGACTCGGGGGAGACGCTGGTCGTCTCGGACCCCGCCCAGGACCCGCACCAGATCTACTACGAGCTCATGGGCCGGCTCGACACCGTCCGCGTCTCCGTCGACGTCCCGCCGGGCCCGCGCGACGCCATCGTTCAGATCTGCCTCGCCGTGGGCATACCGGTGGTGGTGTGGGACCGCGGAAACGGCACGGAGGCATCGTCCTCGTCTTCTTCGTCCGCGTCCTCGTCCTCGTCCTCTTCGTCCGCGTCCTCGTCGTCTTCGTCTTCGTCTTCGTCTTCGTCTTCGGTGTCATCCTCGGCGGCCTCCGCTGCGTCTCCCTCTTCGACTCCCTCCTCGGCGCCGTCCCATGTCGTGCGGCACATGGCGGAGGTCGCCACCCGTGAACTGCCCGACGGGGTCCGTGTCTACCGGGCCAACGCCAGGGGGACGCGCGCTCCCGAGTTCCCCGGCCGCCCGGTCCTCGCCTGGGCGGACGCCGACCGCACGGTGCCCCGGCTGCACCTGACCGAACCCCAGGAGAGCGCATGACCTCCGCAGAGGATCCCGAGGCCCGCTCCGACTGGCGCCTCTTCCGCGGCGACGGTGTCCCGCGGGCCGTCGCCCTGCCCTCGGCCCCGCCGTGGCGCCGCTTCAGCCCGACGCCGGCCGTCCGCCCCGAACTGCCCTACCTGATCGAGCAGCAGCACGCCGACGTCGTCAACGCGGCGCTGCATCTGCGCCGCCCGCTGCTGGTCACCGGACCGGCGGGCACCGGCAAGTCCTCGCTGGCCCGTGCCGTGGCCCACGAGTTGCGGCTCGGCGAACTGCTGCGCTGGTCCATCAACAGCCGGTCGTCCGTGCGCGAGGCGCTCTACCAGTACGACGCCATCGGACGGCTGCGCGAGACCACCCTCAGCCGGGACCGGGGCGAACGCGAGCCGTCCATCGGGACGTTCATCCGGCTCGGCCCGCTCGGCACCGCGCTGGTGCCCTCCGCCACACCGCGCGCCCTGCTCATCGACGAGATGGACAAGGGCGACGTCGATCTGCCCAACGACCTGCTCACCGTCTTCGAGGAGGGCTACTTCGACATCCCCGAACTGACCCGGCTCCCCGAGGACATGGTCGAGGTGGAGGTGCAGACCGCCGATCACCGGGGCACGGTGACGGTACGTCAGGGACGGGTCCAGTGCGCCGAGTTCCCGGTGGCCGTCATCACCAGCAACGGTGAGCGCGACTTCCCGCCCGCCTTCCTGCGCCGTTGCGTCCGGCTCGAGCTGCCGGTGCCCGACGAGGCACGGCTGCGGGCCATCGTCACCGCCCACCTCGGCGAGGAGGCGCTGCGCGAGGCCGACGACCTGATCGACGCGTTCCTGCGCCGCCGCGCCCCCGGCGAACTCGCCACCGACCAGCTGCTCAACGCGGTGTTCCTGCGCACCGGAGGCGTCGACCTCAACGCGGAGGGCCTCCTGGACGCCGTACTGCACCAGCTCACCGGCGCGATGTGAGACGACCATGACGAGGCGGCCGTGGTGAGGGGGGTGCGGTGAGCGGGGGCGAGAGCCTGGCCGGCGCCGGATCCGGGGGCGGTGGGGCGCGGCTCGGGGAGGCTCTGCGGGTGTTGCGGGGTGTCGGGCATGAGCTGGACGCCGACCAGGTGCTCGACGTGCTGTGGCTGGCCAGGGTGCTGCCCGCCGGAGCGGCCACCGCGCTCAACCCGTCCACCCCCGCCGGGCAACCGGGGGACGCAGGTCCGTCCGCGCCCGACGCCGACGAGCCCGGTCCGAAGCCGCCGGCACCGGACCCCGACGACCCGGACCTGCCCGACCTCACCGCCCCCTCCCTGTACGGGTCGGCCCGTTCCGCGCCGCCGCCGATGCCGGACATCCGGCTGCGGCAGAGCGGCGAACCGAACCGGGCGATGCCCGTCCGGGTCCCCGAGGACAAGGCACTCGCTGCCGAACTGGCGCTGGGCCGCGCGCTCCGGCCGCTGCGCCGCCGCCACCCCAGCCCGCACCGCCTGGAGATCGACGAGGAGCGCACCGCCGCCGAACTCGCCGAGACGCGGCTGCCCGACGTGGTGCAACGGCCCGTGCAGGAGCGGTGGCTGCATCTGGTGCTGCTCGTCGACGACGGCCTGTCGATGCTCCTGTGGCACCGTCTCGGCGCCGAACTGCGCACCCTCCTCGAACGTCTCGGCGCCTTCGCCACCAACCGCGTCCTCGGCCTCGACACCCGCAGCGCCCCAGAACCCCGGCTGCACGCCCGCCCCTTCCGGCACGACAGCACATCCGTGCCGCTCAGCGCCGTCAGCGACCCGTCGGGGCACACCCTGGTCCTCGTCGTCAGCGACGGCATGGGCGCCTCCTGGCGCAGCGGCGCCCTGCACCGGCTGCTGTCGCAGTGGGCCTCCCGCGGACCCACCGCCGTGCTCCACACCCTGCCGCCCGACCTGTGGGAGGGCTCGGGCATCCACGCCGAGCGTTGGCAGGCCACGACTCGGCGCATCGGCGGCGCCAACACCTCCTGGGACATCACCGACCCGGTCCTCCCGGCCGACCTCGCCGCCTTCGACGGGGTTCCGGTGCCGGTCCTGGAGCCGACGGCGGCCTCCCTGCGCAACTGGGCCCATCTCCTCGCCTCCCCCGGCACCACGGTCCCGCTGCCCCTGCTGTCCCGTCCCGGGCGGCACGGCGCGAGCGGCCCCGCCGTCGGCCCGGGCGACGCCCAGCACTTCCGGGACGCCGCCACCCCGGAGGCGTACCGGCTCGCGGCGCATCTGGCGGCCGTGTCGCCACTGACCGTGCCGGTCATGCGGCTCGTGCAGACGGCTGTCCCGTGGCGGGCCCGGACCTCCCACCTCGCGGAGGTCTTCCTCGGCGGGCTGATGCGGCCGCACCCCGCGCCGGTGCCGGGGCCACTGCCCGCCAAACACCAGGTCTTCGACTTCTCCGACACCTCCAGGCTGGTGCTCCTGGACGCGGTTCCGCAGGCCGAACTGCTCAGAACCAGCCGCAGCATCGGGCGGCGCCTGGAGCAACTCGCCGGCCACTCACCGGACTTCCCGGCCTGGCTCGCCCACCCGGACGGTACGGCCCATCTCCCCGGCAGCCACCGCCCGTTCACCAGCGTCGAACGCCGGCTGCTCACCCGCTTCGGGGTGTCGTTCGAGCGTGAGGCCCTGGGGCTGGAGACGGGGCGCGGCGCGAGCACCGAATCGCCGGACGGCTGGACGTCCCTGCTGGAGGACGACCCCCGGCGCCTCGGACCGTACCGGCTGCTGCGGCGCCGGCGGCTGCGGCGGACCGTGGAGTACGACGCCGTCGACGCGCGGGGCGCCCACGTCCTGGTCCGCACCCCACGCCCCGACCACCCGGCCGGCGACGCCCTGGCGGCCGAGGCGGAGGCGCTGCGTCGGCTGGGCGGCCAGTACGCCCCCGCGCTGCTCTCCACCGAGCTCGCCGGACGGCCGCCCTGGCTGGCGGTGGCTCCGATCGGCGAAGGCCCGCAGCAGCCCGCCGCGCCCCGCCTGGCGGAGATCTTCAACGCGGCCCACACGGACGGCCGCGCCCCCTTCGACAAGATCACCGCGCTGGTCGTGGGCTGGCATCTCGCCAGCGCGCTGGCCCTGTGCCATCTGCACGGGATCGTGCTCGCGGACCTCAACGCGGAGAACATCCACGTGCTGCGCCGGTCGGTCGTCCTCGCGGACCTCTCCGACTGCGCCGTGGACGGCGCCTACGTGGGGACGGGGCCGCCGCCGCCCCCCGAGGACAACGTGCGCGCGCTGGGTGAGCTGCTCCAGATCGTCAGCAGCAAGGCCGGCTGGGAGCTGCCCGGTCAGCCGGAGGGCATGCATCTGTGGCAGGGCGACACCTGGCGGGCGCTGCGGCGGCGCGTCCTGCGGTGCCTGGCCGCGGACCCGGCCGAGCGGCCCAGCGCGGCCGAGGTCGCGGACGTACTGGCCCGGTACATCGCCCAGTCCCGCGTCACCCGCACCGTCCCGCCGGCGTCCGCGGTCAACGCCCTGCCCACGGAGCGCGTCCCGCTCGCCCTGCCGCCGGCCGGCCCGCTGTCCGGGGCCGGTGTGCCGTCAGGGCCCGGTCTGCCGGCGGGCCTGCGCCCGCCCCGCTTCGGCAGCGCCCGCCGCGAGGCGGAGGCGCGGCTGGCCCGGCTGCGGACGCCGCTGCGTCACGGCAGGCGCCTCACGGTGGTCGGCGCCTACCACTACAGCGGGCGGGCCACCACGACGATGGTGCTCGGCTCGCTGCTCGCCGCGGTCCGGGGCGAGCCCGTCCTCGCCCTCGACGGGGCGGCCCACGAGGGGGCCCTGGGACGCTTCCTGACGGACCGTAACCCGGCCACGGTGCGCGATCTCGCGGGGCTTTCCGCCGACCCGTCGTACGACGAGGTCCGCGCCCTGACCACCCGGCTGCCGTCCGGACTGGAAGTGGCCGCGCACCCGTCCGGCCACGCCAACCCGAACCTGGTGCACGCCCAGGCCTACGAGCATGTGCTGGCCCGGACGGAGCCGTTCTACTCCTTCGTGCTCACCGACTGGGCGCCGCAGCGGCTCGACGACTCGGCGGACCCCGTGCTGGACCTGACCGACCGGCTGATCCTGTGCTGCGGCACCGCCGACTGGTTCCTCGCCGCGGCCCGGCAGGTCCTGGAGCGGCTGCGCACCGCCCGCCGCTGGCGGCTGGCCGACGAGGCGATCGTCGTCGTCACCGAGGTCGACGGGCCTTCCGCGCGGCGCGTGCCGGCCGCCCTGGCGAGCCGTATCGGGGTGAGCGTGAACCAGGTGGTCGCGGTGCCCTTCGACCGGGCGCTGAGCTCCTCGTTCTTCCAGGAAAGGGAGTTGAACGGGCTGCGGACACCGACCCTGAACGTCTTCCTGGACCTGGCGGAGCGGGTCGTACGAACCCGGACGCACTGATCCCCGGACGCACTGATCCCCGGGCAGCCGCGGCAGCCCGGGGATCGGAAGCGGTGACGGGAGATCAGATGAGGCCGAGGGCGCGGACCGCCTCGCGCTCCTCCGCCAGCTCCTGCACCGACGCGTCGATACGGGCGCGCGAGAACTCGTTGACGTCCAGGCCCTGGACGATCTCGTACCGGCCGTCCTTGGTGGTGACCGGGAAGGAGGAGATCAGGCCCTCCGGGACGCCGTAGGAGCCGTCCGACGGGATGCCCATGGAGGCCCAGTCGCCGTCCGCGGTGCCGTTGACCCAGGTGTGGACGTGGTCGATGGCCGCGTTGGCGGCGGAGGCGGCCGAGGACGCGCCGCGCGCCTCGATGATGGCCGCGCCGCGCTTGGCGACGGTCGGGATGAAGTCCTCGGCCAGCCACTTCTCGTCGCTCACGACCTCGGCGGCGTTCTTGCCGGCGATCGTGGCGTGGAAGATGTCCGGGTACTGGGTGGCCGAGTGGTTGCCCCAGATGGTGAGGCGCTTG
This sequence comes from Streptomyces sp. NPDC050121, assembly GCF_044460385.1. Lineage (NCBI taxonomy): Bacteria > Bacillati > Actinomycetota > Actinomycetes > Kitasatosporales > Streptomycetaceae > Streptomyces > Streptomyces sp. NPDC050121. The sequence continues at coordinate 105,472 of NZ_JBITJV010000018.1, forward strand.
ATGTCGGCGACCGTCGAGCCGGTCTTCTTCGCGAGCTGGGTCAGCGCGCGGTTGTGGTCCAGGCGGGTCATCGCGGTGAAGCGCTCGGCCGGTACGTCCGGCGCGGCGGCCTGCGCGATGAGCGCGTTGGTGTTGGCCGGGTTGCCGACGACGAGGACCTTGATGTCGTCCGCGGCGTGGTCGTTGATGGCCTTGCCCTGCGGCTTGAAGATGCCGCCGTTGGCCTCCAGGAGGTCGCCGCGCTCCATGCCCTTGGTGCGGGGGCGGGCGCCGACGAGGAGGGCGACGTTCGCGCCGTCGAAGGCGACGTTCGGGTCGTCCGTGATGTCGATGCCCTGGAGCAGCGGGAAGGCGCAGTCGTCGAGCTCCATCGCGGTGCCCTCGGCGGCCTTCAGCGCGGGGGTGATCTCCAGCAGGCGCAGCTTGACCGGCACGTCCGCGCCGAGCAGCTGGCCGGAGGCGATGCGGAAGAGCAGGGCGTAACCGATCTGGCCGGCCGCGCCGGTGACGGTGACGTTCACGGGAGTGCGGGTCATGGCGTTCTCCGTATGACAGCTGTCGGTGGGGCGTCCCTGCCCCGGGTGGGACGTACAAATGATCGATCTCTTGGTATCAAGAGATCCATCCAGCGGTCAGGCTATCGCGCATCCGGGATCCCGGACGTCCGGGGTTGTGTGGCCCGTCCCACAGAGCGGCTCGGCCGACGACGGACCGACGGCCGCCGGTCCGGGAGAGGAGGAACCGAGCGGCCGCCGTGGTGGGGGTACCGGGTCGCGCCGGACTCCCGTGGGGGTACGGTTCGCGTGCCCCGCCCGGACGGGGCTATTCCTCTCGCCGCCGTTTTTTCTTGACGGGCGCTATGGCGTGCAGCCCTGCTGCCCCGACGCCAGCACCGCGCACGCCTTCGCGTCCGCAGGGCTCTTCACCGCCACCATCGGCGTGTACGCGATCGTGTCGCCGGCGACCGTGATGCTGCCGGTCTGCCGCACCGACCCGACGGTCACCCGCACCCCGTCCCCCTGCGCGGCCTGCGTGATCCGGCCCCAGGCCGCCCGGCAGGTCCTGCTGTAGCGGACCTCGACCAGGGTCGCCCCGACCGTCGCGGTCTTCGCCGTCTCCACCAGGTCGCCGCTGCACCCCATCCGCTCCGCGTCCCGGCCCGTGCAGCCGGAGCCGCTGCACAACACCCCGGAAGGCAGGACAGGAGCCGAACCGACCAGCGGGGAGGGCGACTTGACGGTACCCACCGTCTGCTTCGCGTCCCCGCCGTCGGTCAGGAGGAACGCCCCCACGACGACGATCACCACCCCCACGACCCCGGCCAGGAACATCGCCGTCCGCCGCGGTCCGGCACCCGGGGATCCGGAGCCGCCGGAATCGCCGGACCCGCCGTAGCCGCCGGACCCGCCGGGCCCGGACTGCGAGGGCGCAATCGTCGGCGACACGCCCGCCGGGCCCGCGATCCCCGGAGTCACCGCGAACCGTACGTCACCCGTCCTGCGCGCCTCGGCCGTCCCGCGCGCCTCGGCCTTCTCCCGGCCCTCACCGTCCTCCCGTACCTCGGGCGGCGGCCCGAACTCCCCCAGGGCGGCGCGCGCCTGGGCGATCCGAAGGGCCTCCATGGTCCGGTCGTGCCGCATCTCCGAGCGGCTCCAGGCCCGTTCGGCCAGCTCCCACATGGTCGTCAGATGGATGGGCGGCGTGCCGGTGACCTCGGCCAGCGCCACGATCGCGCCCTTGGGGGCGAGCAGCCGGCCGTTGAGGTAACGCTCCCAGGACGTCTTGCTGTAGCCCGTGCGGTCGGCCACCGCCGCGACGCTCAGTCCCGTGCGGTCCACCACCCGCCGCAACTGCTCGGCGAACTCCCGCACCTGCGGATCGAGTTCGTCCGGCAGAGCCCTCCACCGAGGCATCGGACCCCCTCCCTCCGCCAAGTCCCCCATCGGTAACGTTAGACCCGATGTACAGACGATTCGGGACACATACCCGAACTGTCAACGTATCGACACGACGAGCACACCTCAGCCGAAGGCGACCGCTCCCCCGACGGCCGTGAGCAGCAGGGCGAGCAGGAGCAGGACCGCGTAGAGCAGGAGGCGTCCGGCGGGGCGGGGCGCGGGCTCCGGGGCGGGTTCCTCCAGCCGCTCCCACCAGGGGACCGTCGGATCGTCCTCGTACCCCCCGGCCGGATTCACCGACGCCGGCCGCGGCCAGGCCTCGACCGCCAGTTCCCAGCGCACGACATGGCGCTCGGCCTCCGCGCCGGCCAGCCCCGCGACCCCGCACAACGCGGCGACGGCCTGCCGGGGCGGCGGCTGGACGGCGTTGAGATACCGCTGCCAGGAGGACTTGCTGTACGCGGTGCGCGCGCCGAGCGCGGCCAGACTCAGGCCCGTACCGTCCTTGAGCTGCCGCAACTGTTCCACGAAGTGCCGAACCTCCGACGGCAGCCCGTCCGGCAGCGGCTGCCAGGCGCCCATTCCGCCCACCTTTCCCTCGATCCGTTGAGGGGACGACGCGGGGCGGCCGGACGGTTCCCGCCGGACCGGCCGGCGGGAACGGAATCAGTTGCTGGTGACCGTGAAGTGCAGGGTGTCCTTCAGGAACGGGATCTGCAGCCACGGGTCGGGCTGTGCCATCAGCGCCAGCAGGACGATCGCGGTGCCCAGCACCCCGTAGGTCGCGATGTCGGTGAAGCGGGAGCGGACGGCGAGCATGCCGACGCCGGGCAGCAGCCAGCGCAGGACAGCGCCGGTCAGCAGGCCGACGCCGATCAGGATGGTGCCGATCCGGAACACGTCGAGCGCGGTCAGCAGCAGGCCGAGCGCGACGACGCCCAGGACGGCGATGATCGGCCACTGCCGGGCGGCCAGCGCGTCGCCGTTCGCGGCCCGACCGGCGCCCTCGGGGCGCGCGGTGTCGCGGGTGAACTTCGGGAAGCGGCGGGTGGTGCGGCGCGGCACACCGTCGGGGCCGGGGGCGCTGACCGGGTCGCGCACCTCGATGTCGTCCCCGTCGTTCACGTCCTTCACGCCGTCCCCGCCGTCCGTGCCGTCCCCGCCGTCCTTCGCGCCCATGCCGTCCGTGGTGTCCGTGGTTTTCATGCCGTCCGCCGCGCCCTCGGCGTCCCTATCCTCGTCCTCGGCGTTGCCGGAGGTGCCCTCAGGCGACACTGCGCTCCGCCGCCTCGACCACGTTGACGAGCAGCTGGGCACGGGTCATCGGGCCGACGCCGCCGGGGTTCGGGGAGATCCAGCCGGCCACCTCGCGGACGTCCGGGTGGACGTCGCCCACGATCTTCCCCTCCGCGTTGCGGGAGACGCCGACGTCGAGGACGGCCGCGCCCGGCTTGACGTCCTCGGCCCGCACCAGGTGGGCGGAGCCCGCGGCGGCGACGATGACGTCGGCCCGCTTCAGATGCGCCGAGAGGTCCCGGGTGCCGGTGTGGCACTGGGTCACCGTCGCGTTCTCGGTGCGCCGGGTCAGCAGCAGCGGCATCGGACGGCCGATGGTGACCCCGCGGCCGACGACCACGACCTCGGCGCCCTTGATCTCGACGCCGTACCGGCGCAGCAGTGTGAGGACGCCGTTGGGGGTGCAGGGCAGCGGCGCGGGCTCGCCCAGGACCAGCCGGCCGAGGTTCATCGGGTGCAGGCCGTCGGCGTCCTTGGCCGGATCCATCAGCTCCAGGATGCGGTTCTCGTCGATGCCCTTGGGCAGCGGCAGCTGCACGATGTAACCGGTACAGGCGGGGTCGTCGTTCAGCTCGCGGACGACCGCCTCGATCTCCTCCTGGGTGGCCGTGCCGGGCAGCTCACGCTGGATGGAGGCGATGCCGACCTCGGCGCAGTCGCGGTGCTTGCCGGCGACGTACTTCTGACTGCCGGGGTCGGTGCCGACGAGGATCGTGCCGAGGCCGGGCGTCACACCCTTCTCCTTCAGCGCCGCCACTCGGGCGGTCAGATCGGACTTGATCTCGGCTGCGGTGGCCTTGCCATCGAGAATCTGGGCGGTCATGGGCCCATCCTCCCGGATGACGGGCCCCCGGTTCCAATCCGGGTGACGCCGTACGGGGCGCGGGCACCACCCGGACCTGTGCGTTCGTGATCAATGATGTTGCACTTGCACAACACCTGGGGAATGCCGCGGAATGCGGCTGGACAACAAACCGACCATTGCAGAACGATTGCCGTCACAGTGCCGCGGGCAGTACCGGGGGGACGACCGCATCTGTAGACCTTCCTCCGAACCAGGCCGCCCGTCGTCCCCGCACTCGAATGCACACGGAGGAAGGACCGCCATGAGTTTCGGCGACCCGAACAACCCCTACGGCCCGCCGCAGGGTCCGCCGCAGGGCCCGCCGCCCGGCTATCCGCCGCAGGGCCCGCCGCCCGGCCAGCCCGGCTACGGCTACCCCACCGCTCCCCAGGGACAGCCCGGTTACGGCTACCCGCAGGCCCCGCCGGTTCCCCAGGGGTACGGCTACGGCGTCCCGCAGGAGATGCCCGGCCTGGTCAAGACCGCCCGGGTGCTGCTGTTCATCCTCGCCGGCTTCCAGATCCTGGTCGGCGTCTTCGTCGGCGTCGTCGGCGGCCTCCTGCAGGACACCTCCAACGGCTTCGGCTCCGGCGACGACACCGGCACGGCGACCGGCGTGCTGATCGCGGTCGGTCTGTTCGTGATGGCGCTGGGCGCCCTGTCGATCTTCCTGGGCGTCAAGTTCAAGTCCGGCCGCGGCGGCATCCGGGTCACGACCATCGTGTACTCGTCGCTGATGATCCTCGGCAGCCTGGTCAACATCGTGAACGGCGCCGGTGGTTCGGGCACCTTCGGGGGCGTCATCTCGCTCGCGTTCGGCGGCATCATCCTCTCCGCGATGATCAGCGGCGGGGCCTGGTTCAGCCGCCCGCGGTACTGACCGCGGCGGCCGGACCAGCGGCACGGAGAGCGACGCAACGGCGTCTTCTCGCCATTCCTCGCCGGGGCCGTGTCGTGTCGTGACACGGCCCCGTCCCGTCACCCACTCTGATGCCGTAAGGGCGGGTGGGGACGGGGTGACACCGTGTACAGCATCATCGTCGTACCTCCGGTACCTCTGGTACAGCGGGAGGACGGACCCGGCGGCCAGGAGCCAGGGCAGCTGCGGCTCGCCCCCGGTGAGCGGCTGACCTTCGGACGGTCGGCGCACGACAACGACCTGGAGATCCCGCACGAGGGCGTCTCCCGGCGGGCCGGCGAGATCACCGCGCAGGGCGCGTTCTGGATACTGAGCAATTTCAGCCGGGACCAGACGTACGTCGTGGACAACCCGGAGGGCGCCGGCGAGCACATCAAGGTCGCGCCCGGACGGCTGGACGCGCCCGTCCCCTTCGAGTTCGCCCGGATCGTGCTGCCCGCGGCGGGCGACCTGTTGACGTTCGAGGTGTGGGCGCCGCGCCACGACTACCTGGGCGCCGCGTCGGGCCTGGACGGAGCGACCACGGCGCCCGCGTTCTCCCTCGACCGGGGAAAGCGCTACTTCGCGGTGCTGGCCGCCCTGTGCGAGCCCCGACTGCGGGGCGAACCGCACGCCGCGCTGCCCACCGTCGACCAGGTCGTGGCCCGGCTGCGCCCGGGCTGGCCCGCCGCCTCCCGCACCTCCGTGCAGTGGAACATCGACTACCTGGCCGTGAAGCTGCGGCTCAAACCCGGCCCCGACACCGTGGACCCGGGCCCGCGGCTCAATGGCAAGAAAGAGTCCCTGGTGTCGCTGGCGCTCCGCTTCGACCTGGTACGCGAGGACGACCTCGGCGTCCTGACGGGACGGTCGCCCGCACCCGCCGACCGGGCGGCGGTGCGGTGACCGAGCCGTACGCCGTCCGGGTCCCCAGGGGCTACCGGGTGGGCGGCTGGGAGGTGCGGGAGCCGATCGCGACCGGCGCGTTCGGCAGTGTGTACGCGGCCCAGCGGGACCTCCCTGACAACGATGCCCCCTCGGACGCGGCAGCCGAGCCCGGGACGGCCGCCCTCAAGTTCCTGCCCACCGGCACCCACACCCCCCGCCAGCTCGCCCATCTGCGCGAACTGGCCGAGCGTGAGGTGGAGTTGCTGAGCCGTCTCAGCAGCCCGCGCCTCATCCGCCTCTACGAGACCCTCACCGTGGACGACCCGTCCCGGCCCGAACTCGACGGCGCCACCGTGCTGGTGCTGGAGAAGGCCGAGGACTCGCTGGCGGCGCTGCTGAGACGCGACGCCGGACCCGCGGCCGGGCCGGCCCTGCTCGCCCAGGTCTGCGCGGGCCTGGCCCAGCTGCACCGGGCGGGCTGGGTGCACGGCGACCTGAAACCGGCCAACGTGCTGCTGATGAAGGACGGTTCGGCCCGCCTCGCCGACTTCAACATGGCCGCCGAACTGGAGGGCACGCACGCCTACACCCCGGCCTTCTCCACCCCCGACTACACCCCGCCCGAGCTGCTGTGGGCCGAGATCGGCGAGCGGGGCCGCCGGATCCGCCCCTCCGCCGACGTCTGGGCGTTCGGCGTCCTCTCCCACCTGGTCCTCACCGGCTCCTTCCCGCTGCCCGGCGGCACGCCGACGGCCCGCCGCGACGCGGCCGTCGCCTACGCCCGCGGCACCGCCGAACTGCGTCTGTCACCCCAACTCCCGGAGGACTGGCGGGACATCGTCCGCGCCTGTCTGGCCCGCACGCATGCCGACCGGATCGGCACACAGGCCCTGCTGCGCCGGGTGGAGAAGGCCACCGGAACGGCCCCGGCCGGCGGCCGGCTCCGTCTGCTCCCCGGCCACCCGTTCAGCCCGTTCAGCCTGTTCAGCCCGTCCCGCCCGTCCCGTCGTACGACGATCCTGGCCACCACGTTCGCGGCCGTCGTCCTGGCGGCACTCGGCTACGGCATCAGTACCTGGACCGGCAACGGAACCTCCGGCGACGACCGAGCGCCCGGCGGAAGCGTGTCGGTGACACCCGCCGCGCAGTACGGCGCCGTGGACCTGCGCACCGACAAGGGCGTACCGGCCGCGTACCGGCTGCTGATCGTCGAGACGGCGCACGACTGCAGACAGCCTGCCGTCACCCCCTCCCTCATCGCCGCCATGCTGAAGGTCGAGAGCGACTTCGATCCGGACCTCTCCGACCCCGCCGAGAACGAGTACGGCATCGCCCGTTGGACCCCGAGCGTGCTGCGCTGGTGGATGAACGCCGACGGCACGCCCGGAGAAGCCGTCCCGTCGCCCCCGTTCCCGCCGGCCGAGTCCATCCCGGCGATGGGCCGCTACCTGTGCTGGATCGCGCCGCGCCTGAAAACCGAACTCCCCGGCGACCGCCGCGTCCTGGTCGCCGCCGCCTACCGCACCTCGTGGGACGTGGTGAACAAGGCGGGCGGCGTCCCGCCGGAGACCCGCGACTACGCGACCCAGGTCGCCCACTACCTCAAGGAGTACACGCCCCCGGGCCGCTCGTGACCCTGAGAAGTCCGAGGTACCACCGCCCCCGGCTTCCCGCCACTGTGAGAGGCGTCCACCACGGGGGTGGCAACACCGAAGGGACACCTCATGACCATCAAGCGCACACTCGCGTCGCTCGGGGCCGCGGCGGTCCTCGCGGCGAGCGCCGTCGCACTGACGCCGGCGAGCGCGTCGGCCGCGAGCGGCTGCTGGGGGAACGCGGGACAGAAGACGGGACCGGGCGGCGGCACGTACACCGCGCGCTACTGCCACAACTACCAGGCCGCCGACATCGGCGTGGGCGACACGAGGACCGGCCACCTGTACGCCGGCGACAACTGGTTCGTCTGCCAGCAGCAGTTCGACACGGAGAACCCGCCGGTCGGCGACGCCCGCAACAACTGGTGGCTGTGGACGCTCGGCGACGTGGCGTACTCCAACGGCGGCTGGGGCTGGTTCCCGGCCAACAAGGTCTCCGGCGGAGGCAACTACGAGCGCATCCCGGGCCTGGCCGACTGCTGAACCGCCCGGACCGCCCGCGGCCTCCGGCCTCCTCGGGGGAGGGCCGGAGGCCGCGGGCATGCTCCGTCCGTCAGTGGAAGAAGTGGCGCGTCCCCGTGAAGTACATCGTCACACCGGCCTTCTTCGCGGCCTCGACGACGAGCTCGTCGCGGACCGAACCGCCGGGCTGCACCACGGCCTTGACGCCGGCCTCGACGAGGACCTCCAGCCCGTCCGGGAAGGGGAAGAAGGCGTCGGAGGCGGCGTAGGCGCCCTGGGCGCGCTCGGCGCCCGCCCGCTCGACGGCCAGCTTCGCGGAGTCGACCCGGTTGACCTGGCCCATGCCGACGCCGACCGAGGCGCCGTCCTTGGCGAGGAGGATGGCGTTGGACTTCACGGCCCGGCACGCCTTCCAGGCGAAGGAGAGATCGGCGAGCTCGGCGTCGGACAGCGCCTCGCCGGTGGCGAGGGTCCAGTTGGCCGGGTCGTCGCCGTCGGCCTGGAGGCGGTCGGCGACCTGGAGCAGCGCACCGCCGCCGATGGGCTTGAACTCCACGACGCCTGCGGGCCCGGCGGGCGCCTTCAGCACCCGGATGTTCTTCTTCTTGGTGAGGGCTTCGAGGGCCCCCTCCTCGTAGTCCGGCGCGACGATGACCTCGGTGAAGATCTCCGCGACCTGCTCCGCCATCTCCTTGCTGACCGGCCGGTTCACGGCGATGACGCCGCCGAACGCCGACAGCGGGTCGCACGCGTGCGCCTTGCGGTGCGCCTCGGCGACGTCCGCGCCGACGGCGATCCCGCACGGGTTGGCGTGCTTGATGATCGCGACGGCCGGCTCGGCGTGGTCGTACGCGGCACGGTGCGCGGCGTCCGTGTCCGTGTAGTTGTTGTACGACATCTCCTTGCCGTGCAGCTGCTCGGCCTGCGCGAGACCGGCGCCGCTGGCGTCGACGTAGAGCGCGGCGGGCTGGTGCGGGTTCTCGCCGTAGCGGAGGGTGTTCTGGCGCTCCCAGGTGCCGCCGAGGAAGTCGGGGAACCGCGACTCGTCGACGGGCGCGTAGGAGGAGGCGAACCAGGAGGCGACGGCCACGTCGTAGGCGGCGGTGTGCTGGAAGGCCTCGGCGGCGAGCCGCTTGCGGGCGGCGAGGTCGAAGCCGCCGTCACGGACGGCCGCGAGGACGTCGCCGTACCGTGCCGGGCTGGTGACCACGGCCACCGAGGGGTGGTTCTTGGCGGCGGCGCGCACCATGGACGGACCGCCGATGTCGATCTGCTCGACGCACTCGTCGTCGGAGGCGCCCGAGGCGACGGTCTCGCGGAACGGGTACAGGTTGACGACGACCAGGTCGAACGGCGCGACGCCCAGCTCGTCGAGCTGCTGACGGTGGCTCTCCAGGCGCAGGTCGGCGAGGATGCCGGCGTGGACCTTGGGGTGCAGGGTCTTGACCCGGCCGTCCAGGCACTCGGGGAAGCCGGTGAGCTCCTCGACCTTGGTGACGGGGACGCCGGCGGCGGCGATGCGGGAGGCGGTGGACCCGGTGGAGACGAGCTCGACGCCCGCCTCGTGCAGCCCGCGCGCGAGCTCTTCCAGACCGGTCTTGTCGTAGACGCTGACGAGCGCGCGACGGATGCCCCGCTTGCTGCTCTCGGCCGTGACAGTGCTGTCGGCGGTCACTGGATAACTACCTTTCGTCCCTCAATGCGATAGCCGTTACGGGCGAGCCGCCCCACGACCTCGACGAGCAGCCTTCGCTCGACTTCCTTGATGCGCTCGTGCAGAGCGCTCTCGTCGTCCTCGTCCCGGACCTCGACCACGCCCTGGGCGATGATCGGTCCGGTGTCGACACCGTCGTCGACGAAGTGGACGGTGCAGCCGGTGACCCGCGCCCCGTAGGCGAGCGCGTCCCGCACCCCGTGGGCCCCCGGGAAACTGGGGAGGAGAGCGGGATGGGTGTTGACGAACCGCCCCCCGAACCGCGCCAGGAACTCCTTGCCCACGATCTTCATGAATCCGGCGGAGACGACGAGGTCGGGCTCGTGGGCGGCCACGGCCTCGGCGAGAGCGGCATCCCACTCCTCGCGGGTCCCGAAGTCCTTGACCCGGCACACGAAGGTGGGGATCTGGGCCCGCTCGGCACGGGCGAGCCCTTCGATGCCGTCCCGGTCGGCCCCTACGGCCACGATCTCGGCGCCGTAGGCGTCGACGCCGGCGTCCGCGATGGCGTCGAGGAGAGCCTGCAGGTTCGTACCGGATCCGGAGACCAGGACGACGAGGCGCTTGGCCACGGGCTTGGCGGCCACGGTGGGGCCCTTTCTCGGGGAAGCACGTACGGGGTGGCGGGCCTGGACGTGGGCTTGTACTTTCGTACGAATGCATCGCGCCCCCGGATACGGGGAAGCCTACGAAGCAGCCGACCGTCAGCAACGATACCGGCACACCGGGCGGCCCCCACGGGACGGGGGCGTGGCCGGAAGGTAGCGTCTGGGGCGAGCGGGCTCGGGAACGCGGTGGTGGTGCGGTGCGTTCCCGGAGTGACAGCTCACGCCATACGCCGTATCTCCTAGGGGAAGACGCTCACTTGATGCCGGACCGCAGTCTGCGACTCCTCACGCTCCCCCCGCAGTCACCGCAGGGAGGGGAGCGCGGCGCCGTGCTGCTGCGGGAGCGCCCAGCCTCTCCCCCGGACGCCCCCTCGGGCGACAACAAGCCCCCCGAGGACGACAACCCGTTCGCCCCGCCGCCCGAGGGCACCCCGGACCGTCCGTGGCAGCCCCGGCGCCCGGAAGGCGGCGCCCCCGAGGGCGGGCGTGCGCCGTGGGGCAGCCAGTGGAGCGACCAGCAGCCCGGCCGCTCCCCCGGCGGCTTCGGCGAGCGCCCCGGCGGCGGCAACAGCCCCGAGGGCGGCGGCCCGGGCACGGAGCCCGGCAAGCGCTGGGACCCCACGGACCCCGCCCAGCGCCGTGCGCGCTACGCCCTGCTCTGCGGCATGTGGGCCTTCTTCTTCGCCCTCTTCGGCTGGCCGTACGTCGCCCTGCTCCTCGGCGCGCTGGCCCTGAACTGGGGGATCAGCGCCCTGCGCAGCAAGCCCCGCACCCCCGACCCCGACACGCCCGAGCCCACGGGCCGTCCCCAGCGGACCGCCGCCATCACCGGCCTGGTCACCGCGTCGCTGGCCCTGGCCCTGGTCGCCGCGAGCTTCACCGCCCAGTTCGTCTACAGCGACTACTACACCTGCACGAACGACGCCCTCACCAACGAGGCGAAGCAGTCCTGCAACGACCTCCTCCCCAAGGAGCTGAAGGACATCCTGGGGGCCAACGCCTGAGGGAGGTCACCCAGGGCGAGTTTCAGTCAGCCCGTCCGGCGCTCGAGGAGAGGCCCGTTCAGGGCCTCTCCTCGCCTTCCTGCCCTGCCTCCCCCATCTCCCGCAGCGCCGCCCAGCGAGCCTCCCGAGCCGCATCCTCCCCGTGCCACACCGGGTCCGCCGGCTCGACGGCCGACACCGGCTCGACGGCCGCGACGGGCCGGAACGACTGGACGGGCGCGGCGGGCGCCGGCGGGACGGGAGGCGCAGGAGGCAGGGGAGGCAGGGCGGGCGAGGGAGGCGCGGCGGGCAGGGGAGACACACGAGGCACGGCAGGCGCAGGAGGCACGGCAGGCGCAGGAGGCACGGCAGGCGCAGGAGGCAGGGGAGGCGCAGGAGGCACGGGAGGCGCAGGGGTCTCGACGCGCGCGAAGTCGTACAGCTCCGACTTCGCGGCAGCCACCGCACCAGAACCCTCCGCCTGCCCCGGTCCCTTCCGCCGCCCCCAGAGCTTCGGCCCGTTCGCCCCCCGCCACCCCTTCCACCCGTTGCGCCCCTTCCATGCGCCCCACTCCCCCCGCCGGCACCACCCGCGCACTGCCACCGCCACAGGCACCCCCACCCCCACCGTCCACAACACGACCGCGCCCCCCACCTGCCACCACACCGGCCCGAACCGAGCCAACGTGTTCACGCCCAAGGGCCCGCCGGCCAATCCCGCCAGCCCGCCCACCAGCACCCCGCACCCCGCCCCCGCGAGCACGACAACCCCTGCGGTTCTCCGCCGCGACCACCCGCCGCCGCCCGGTCCCCCGGCTCGGCCCACGAACACCCCCACCGTCGCCCCGGCCGCCACCGGCACCAGCCCCGCCGCCCAGTTCCACCACGTCCCGCCGCCCGCCTCCGGCACCGCCGCCAGCAGCGGAAACGGCGGCAGCAAGGGCGCCGGATCCGAGGACAACGGCGACACCACATGTCCGACCCCCAGTGCGTACCCCGGCCCGAGGCCGTACGCCGCCCCCCACAGCGCCGCGTTCGGCACCAGCGCCACGCACAGCAACAGCACCGCGAACCGCCCCGACCACCCCTCCGTCAACTGCACAAACGCCTCCCGGGCGGCGCCCGCGTGCCACACGGACGACACCGCCACCAGCAGCGCTCCGCCCCCGACGAGCACCGCGGCCCCCCTCCCCGCCGCCCGCCCGGCGACCCCGGCCCGTTCCCGGCCCTCCGCTGTGAGGAGCGATCGCCGCACCCCGCGCGGCAACACGAGCAGCACGCTCTCCACCGGCCCCCGCGGACGACCGCAGGCCGACCACACCCCCGCCCCGGCCGCCACGACGGCGACCACCGGCACGCACACCCCCGTCCACACCCACGAGGGCCGCAGCGCGGCACCGGCGGCGACATAGAAGGCGGCGCCCGCCCCCACGGCGAGATACCCGAGCACCACCCCCACCCACGCCGTACGCGCACCCACGAGCACACCATCACCGGCCGCACCCCGGCCGCCGACGTCGCCGCCCCCGTCCACCGCGTCCCGCGCAGCGCGCCGCACCAGCCACACGGGCAACGCGAGCAGCAGCAGCGGCGTGACGCCGACCGGCGCCGCAACCCCGGACAGCGTGTCGACGCGCACCAGTTCGGCACCGTGCGCCAGCAGCCACAGGGCGGCGGCGGCATGCAGCGCACCCTCCGGCCCGCTGTCGGGATACGGCGTGCTGATCCACAGCACCATGACGAGCACGGCGAACGAACCGAGCCCCAGACCGGCCGCGAAGGCGCCGCCCAGGAGACCGGCGGCCAGTCCGGGGGAGCAGTCGCGCATCCGGTCGAGCAGGGGCGACAAGGGCAGTCGGCGAGCGGTCGTCTGGATCACGAGCGTCATGCTGCCAACGACACGCGCTTTCCCGTCGTAACAGGCGAACTACCGTTGTGTCGCTCAATATGCGTTTATGTACTTTTTCGCGCTGCCGGCATCGCTGACCAAGGCGGACAAGGTGAAGAACACCCAGGAGGCAGCGCCTCGACCCCAGGCGACGGTGTGCCTGACAAAGAACCCCGACGACCGCCCCCAGCCGCTGCCGGCGACGCCGTCCCCCGCCCCCCTGACCCCCGCTCAGGCCTTCGACGCCCTCTACGCGTTCTGCGCCCCCGCGCTCGTGCGGCAGACCTACCTGCTCTGCGGCCGTCGTGAACTCGCGCGCGAATCGGTCGAGCGGGCCTTCCAACTCGCCTGGCAGCGCTGGCCCGAGGTGGCAGTGGACCGTGACCCGGCGGGCTGGGTACGGGCGACGGCATACGAGTACGCGCTCTCCCCCTGGCACCGGTTCCGCCCCCGTTTCCGCCGCCCGGAACCACCCCCGCTCGACGCGTGCGACCGCGCGCTGATGGACGTCCTGCTCGCCCTCCCCACGCCGTACCGCCGCACACTCCTCCTCTACGACGGCATCGGCCTCGACCTCCCGGAGACCGCGGCGGAGACGGAGGCGAGCACGCCCGCCGCCGCGAACCGGCTGCTCCACGCGCGTGCGGCGATCGCGGCGCGGCTGCCCGAGCTGGCGGACCCCGCCGCCCTGCACCGCAGGCTCGCCGAGGTGGCGTCCGCCGAACGGCTGCGCGCCGCCAAGCCGCCCGCCGTCCGCGTGGGCGGTGAACAGCGGGCCCGCTTCTGGTCCAGGTCGGCGATCGCGTTCACGGTCGCGATCATCGGCGCGACCGCACTGACCCTGCGCACGGCTCCCACACAGTACGAGGCCCCGGTGCCCCCCGGCGAGAAGGTGCAGGGCGTCCCCCCGCGCGTGGCCGCGGGCCCCCTCTCGAACGCACAGCTGAACCTCCGGGCAAAGCTGCGCGCGCAAACAGCCCATGGCCCGGAGCGACTGCTCCCGGAGCCGAGGTGAAAGCGACCCGGCTGCGGAAACGCCCGTGGGCCCGCCCCCCAAGGGGACGGGCCCACCGACGTTCAGCTGACGGACCTCAGCCCGCGGAGAGGATCTCCCGCGCCAGCTTCGCCGTCTCGGTCGGCGTCTTGCCGACCTTGACGCCGGCGGCCTCGAGGGCCTCCTTCTTCGCGGCGGCCGTACCGGAGGAGCCGGAGACGATGGCGCCGGCGTGGCCCATGGTCTTGCCCTCGGGCGCGGTGAAGCCCGCGACGTAGCCGACGACCGGCTTCTTCACGTTGTCCTTGATGAAGGCCGCGGCCCGCTCCTCGGCGTCGCCGCCGATCTCACCGATCATCACGATCAGGTCGGTGTCGGGGTCGGCTTCGAACGCGGCGAGCGCGTCGATGTGCGTGGTGCCGATGACCGGGTCGCCACCGATGCCGACGGCGGAGGAGAAGCCGATGTCACGCAGCTCGTACATCATCTGGTACGTCAGCGTGCCGGACTTCGAGACCAGGCCGATACGGCCCGGCTTGGTGATGTCGCCCGGGATGATGCCGGCGTTCGACTGGCCCGGCGTGATGAGGCCGGGGCAGTTCGGGCCGATGATCCGGGTCTTGTTGCCCTGGGACACGGCGTACGCGTAGAACGCGGCCGAGTCGTGGACGGCGATGCCCTCGGTGATGACGACGGCGAGGGGGATCTCGGCGTCGATCGCCTCGACCACGGCGGCCTTGGCGAACGCCGGCGGCACGAAGAGGACGGACACGTTGGCGCCCGTCTTCTCGATCGCCTCGGCGACCGTGCCGAAGACCGGGATCTCGGTACCGTCGATGTCGACGGACGTGCCCGCCTTGCGCGGGTTCACGCCACCGACGATGTTCGTGCCGTCGGCCAGCATGAGCTTGGTGTGCTTCATGCCCGTGGCACCGGTCATGCCCTGGACGATGACCTTGGAGTCCTTGTTGAGGAAGATAGCCATGGCTGTCTGAGTCCCTCTTCCTTACTTCGCAGCCGCGAGCTCGGCGGCCTTGTCGGCCGCGCCGTCCATGGTGTCCACACGCTGGACCAGCGGGTGGTTGGCGTCGGAGAGGATCTGACGACCCAGCTCGGCGTTGTTGCCGTCCAGCCGGACGACGAGCGGCTTGGTGACGTCCTCGCCGCGGTCCTCCAGGAGCTTCAGCGCCTGCACGATGCCGTTGGCGACCTCGTCGCACGCGGTGATGCCGCCGAAGACGTTGACGAACACGGACTTGACGTCCGGGTCGCCGAGGATGATCTCCAGGCCGTTCGCCATGACGGCCGCGGAGGCGCCGCCGCCGATGTCGAGGAAGTTGGCGGGCTTGACGCCACCGTGGTTCTCACCGGCGTACGCGACGACGTCCAGGGTGCTCATGACGAGACCCGCGCCGTTGCCGATGATGCCGACCTCGCCGTCGAGCTTGACGTAGTTGAGGTTCTTCGCCTTGGCGGCGGCCTCGAGCGGGTTCGCCGACGCGTGGTCGACGAACTCCTCGTGTCCCGGCTGACGGAACTCGGCGTTCTCGTCCAGGGAGACCTTGCCGTCCAGGGCGATGACGTCACCGGAGGCGACCTTGGCCAGCGGGTTGACCTCGACGAGGAGCGCGTCCTCTTCGATGAAGGTCTTCCACAGGGTGACCAGGACGTTCGCGACCTTGTCGGCGACCTCGGCCGGGAAGTTCGCGGCGGCGACGATCTCGGCGGCCTTCTCGGGGGTCACACCCTCGTTGGCGTCGATCGGCGTCTTGGCGACGGCCTCCGGACGGGTGGCCGCCACCTCCTCGATCTCCATGCCGCCCTCGACGGACGCGATGGAGAGGAAGGTGCGGTTGGCACGGTCGAGGAGGAA
This sequence comes from Streptomyces sp. NPDC050121, assembly GCF_044460385.1. NCBI lineage: Bacteria > Bacillati > Actinomycetota > Actinomycetes > Kitasatosporales > Streptomycetaceae > Streptomyces > Streptomyces sp. NPDC050121. The sequence continues at coordinate 121,473 of NZ_JBITJV010000018.1, forward strand.
GGAGACGTAGTACTCCTCCAGGATCTCCGGGGCCGTCTCGGCGATCATCACCTTGTGGACCGTGTGGCCCTTGATGTCCATGCCGAGGATGTTGGTCGCGTGCTCGACCGCCTCGTCGGGGGTGGCGGCAAGCTTCACGCCACCGGCCTTGCCACGGCCGCCGACCTTCACCTGGGCCTTGACGACGGACTTGCCACCGAGACGCTCGGTGGCTGCGCGGGCCGCCTCAGGCGTGTCGATGACTTCACCGGCCAGCACCGGTACATCGTGCTTGGCGAAGAGGTCCCTCGCCTGGTACTCGAACAGGTCCACGCGCTTCCGTCCCTATCAGTGATCTCGCGGTTCGTTGGATGCGTGGGCGTGCCGCGAAGGGCAACGTGACGTCCGCTAGTCACAGGGGAGGCGCACACGGTGTCCGAGCGCGCGGCATGTCCGTCTCGCAGGTTATCGCTGCTTGCGGAGGGCCCCTAAATCGAGGGTCGCACCTGAGCGGTGATACCTGTCACATGATGCCGCGCTCACTGGCACCGCGTGCCGGACGTGAGGACTCGGGGAAGGACCTCACCGGGTTGGGGTCGGCCCGGTGAGGCCCTCTGAACAGCCCCTCAGGGGCTCAGGGCCGGTGATCCCCACCCCAATGGGGACCACCCCGCCCCGTCCGCGAGGTTTCGGCCGGACGAGCCGACGACTTTCGGCCGTCCGTGGCCTGCCGCCTCACGAAGTCGATGGCAGATCAGCCGAGACCGACCGCGTAACCCGGGGTGACGGATTCGGCGACGCCCCGGACGCCGGTGACGGCGTGCCCGGCCAGCGGACCGCCGGTGGCCTCGACGGTCCCCGACAGGTGCTGCGCGAAGGTCCCGGCATGACCGGCGACGCCGTACGCCAGTGCGCTGCCGCTGCCGGCGACGGGCCGGACGGTCGTGTCGACCGTGCCGGTGACGGTGTCCACGACCGGCTGTACGGCGCCGACCACCCCGTGCGCGAACGGCGGGACCTCGCCGACGACTCCCCCGGCGAACGGCCGGACGTCGCCCACGACGCCGGACGCCACCGCGCCCGCGTCCACGACGGCCTGCCCGGCGACCGGCACCACGCCGTCCACGACGGTGCGCGCGACGGGCGGCAGCACGGCCCCCGCGGCGTCGCCGGTGACCTGGCCGACAAGGCCGGTGGCGTAGGGCACGGCCTGCGCGGCGACACCGGAGGCGTAGGGACGCACGTCGGCGACCGTGCCGGTGGCGACGGACGTCACGCCCTCGACCGTGTGGCCCGCGACGGGCACGACCCCGCTCACGGCCCCGTGGGCCACGGGGACCACGCCGTCCACGGCGGCGGCCGCCACCGGCGGAACGACCGCGTCCGTGACGTGCTGCGCCTGCTCCAGTTCCGGGGCGAAGGCGGAGAGCGGGCCGAAGAGGTAGTCGACGGCGCTGTCGTCGTCGTGGACGTCGGGGTGGAGGGCCGGGGCCTGCGCCTTCGCACGGGCGGCCTTGGCGCCCTGGATGGCCTTGGCGGCGCCACCCTTCACCTTGGCCACCGTCGAGGCGGCGGGCTTGGCGGCGGCGGTGGCGGTGGTGGCGGTGACCGTGTCGAGCGTGTCGCTGACGGTGCCCTTGAGGGAGTCGGTCACGTCGGTCACGTCGGTCACGTCGGTCACATCGGTGGTCGGTACGTCCGGCGTGGACACGGAGGCGGCGGGCAGTTCGTCGGCGCTGGCGACGGCGGACCCGAGGGCCCACGCACCGCTGACACCGGCGGCTATGACGAGGGAACGGCGGATGTTCTTGTTCATGCGTGCGTCAGATCCTTAGAAGGGTTCCGAGACTTCGGACGGGTGGGCAGACCTGCTCCACCCCCGCGCGGCAGGTCTGGGGCGGGGGAAGACCGCCTGTCCCTAGCCGGGGAAGACCGGAATGTCCCGGAACCTGTCCCGTGTCTCGGCCGCGTCGGAACGCACGGCACTGCCGGGCGCCAGCCGCAGCGGCACCCGCTGATACGGCGTGACGGCATGCGCGTCGCCGTGACGTGACGCGCCGCCGTCGAGCACCGACCCGCCGCCCAGCACGCCATTGCGATCACCGGCGGGCCCGTGCCGCACAGGCAGGGGGACGTGGCCGGTGTGGGCGGGCACGACGCGATGACCTACGCCGTCCGAACCGCCGGTGCCAGAGCCCACCGGCCCGTACGACACCGCGCTCTCGGCCGTCGCCCGGTCACCGGCCGCATGGCCGTCCGACGACGGGCTCACCGCCGAATCGGGCGCGGGCGCCTGCGCGACGGGCGCCGGAAGCGTCCGTACCGGAAGCGCCGGAAGCCCCGGGAGGGCGGGGATGCCGGGGATACCGGGAAACTCGGAGAGGCCCGGCAGATCGTGGACGTCGGAGAGGTCCGACACGACGGGCAGCGACGGCAACCTCGGCGACGACGAGACAGGCGGCGCCGGCGTCGACGCCCTGCCCAACTCCTCGCTCGCGGCCGCCACGACCTCACCGACGGGCTGTACGACCTTGTCCGGAACCACAGCCGGAACCGCAGCCGAAGTCGGGGCCGGAGCCGGAGCCGGAGCCGCAGCCGAAGTCGGGGCCGGAGCCGGAGCCGGAGCCGGAGCCGCAGCCGAAGTCGGGGCCGGAGCCGGAGCCGGAGCCGGAGCCGCAGCCGAAGTCGGGCTCTCGACCCGGCTCGTCGCGGCAACCGGGGTCGGCACGCCCTCCGCCGCCTGCGCCTGTTCCCCGCAGAGGAACCCGAGCGCGAACAACCCGGCCACCAGCAAGGCGAGTTGCAGCACACGCCGCCCGACCGCCGTGCGCAGGACGCGCAGAGCGGCAACGGGAAGAGCGGTGGGCCAGATCAAGAGGGAGGTCCTCGGTGCGGCGACAACGTGCCCTCGATCCTTGCACGCGCGTCCCGAGGTCGCGCAAGCCCCCCTCCCGTATCAGGCGCTGTCCGGGACGGGCGGCGGACGTTTCTCGATCGCCGCCGCCATGACCTCGGGGAACAGATCGGGTGTGCAGGCGAACGCCGGTGCGCCCAACGCCGCGAGCGCCGCCGCGTGTTCACGGTCGTAGGCCGGCGCGCCCTCGTCGGACAGCGCGAGCAGCGCGACGAACTGCACGCCCGACGCCTTCATCGCGGCGACCCGCTTGAGCATCTCGTCGCGTATCCCGCCCTCGTACAGGTCACTGATGAGTACCACCACCGTGTCCGCGGGCCGGGTGATCTGCGACTGGCAGTAGGCGAGCGCCCGGTTGATGTCCGTGCCGCCGCCGAGCTGGGTGCCGAACATGACGTCCACGGGGTCGTCGAGCAGGTCGGTGAGATCGGCGACCGCCGTGTCGAAGACGACGAGCCGGGTGCCGATCGACCGCATCGACGCCAGCACCGCCCCGAACACCGACGCGTACACCACCGACGCCGCCATCGACCCCGACTGGTCGATGCAGAGGATCACCTCCTTCTTCACCGACTGCGACGCCCTCCCGTACCCGACGAGCCGCTCGGGCACGACCGTCCCGTACTCGGGCAGGTAGTGCTTGAGGTTGGCGCCGATCGTGCGGTTCCAGTCGATGTCGCGGTGGCGCGGCCGGCTGATCCGCGCGCCCCGGTCCAGGGTGCCGGTGAGGGCGGCCCGGGTGCGGGTGGCCAGCCGCGCCTCCAGCTCCTCGACGACCTTGCGGACGACCGCCCGTGCCGTCTCCCTCGTCGTCTCCGGCATCGCCTTGTTGAGGGAGAGCAGCGTGCCGACGAGATGCACGTCGGCCTCCATCGCCTCCAGCATCTCCGGCTCCAGCAGCAGCGCGGACAGCCCGAGCCGGTCGATGGCGTCGCGCTGCATGACCTGCACGACGGAGGAGGGGAAGTACGTCCGGATGTCCCCGAGCCAGCGGGCCACGGACGGCGCGGACGCCCCGAGCCCCGCCGCACGGTCCCGCCCCGTCCGTGCCGCGTCGTCCTTCCCGTAGAGCGCGGTGAGCGCACCGTCCATCGCGGCGTCGCGCCCCGAGAGGCCGTGTTCGGTTCCGTCCGCCGTGTCGCCGCCGAGCACGAGCCGCCAGCGCCGCAGCCGCTCCCGCGTCGGGTCCAGCGCCTCGGTCGTCATCGGTGCGCCCCCGTGCGAGGCCGCTCCCAGAGCGGCATCACCGCGACGGCGACCGCCGGACGACCGCCGGCCTCGACCCCGTTCCTGCTCTTGTTCCTGCCGGCGGCCGTCACGTGAGCGCCCTCTCGCGGTTCCCTCACTCGGTTCTTCGTCATCCCGCCACCCCCACAAGGTCGTTGTCGACGTCCTCTTCCGCTCCGTCCAGCCCGAGGAGCAGCCGTACGACCGGCAGCACGGCGTCCGCCCGCCCGGCGTCCTGCTCGGCCGCGAAGCCAGGTACCCCGGAACCGGCCGCCGACGCGTTCCCGCTCTGCCCCGGCCCGCGCCGGACCAACTCCCCGAGCGTTCTGCGCACCCCCGGCTCGTACGCCGAGAACGTCCGCCGCAGCAGCGGCAGTACGTCCGTGAACGCCTCCGCCGGCACCGCCGTGAGCCAGCCGTCGACGAGCCCGAGGAGCCGTTCGTCGTGCACGAGGAGCAGCCCGCCCCCCACGGAGCCGCCGCCGACGAAGCCCTCGATCCAGGCGGCCGCGTCCGGCGGCGGCGTGCCCGGCGACAGGGCGAGCCCCATGAGCCGCGCCGCCTCGTCCGGATCCAGCTCCCCCTCGTCCAGGAGAAGCCGCACCGCACGCCCCCGCACGACACCGGCCACGCTGTCCCGCCCCGCCAACACCCGCAGCACACTTCGCCAGCGCGCCCACAGACCGCCGCCGCTCGGCTCACGGTCGCCGCGCTCCGGTGAGGCCGTCTCCTCCAGCATCCCCACCGCGCCGTGCACCGCGTCCACATGACGCCGCATCTCGTCCGCCGCGTCCGCGTCGAGCGAGGCGCAGGCCGGGGGCAGGCCGACGAAGACCCGTTCGGCGAGGCCGGCGGCCACCTCCGCGAGGGCGCGGGTGTCGGTGCCGCGTACGTCGCCGTAGCGCAGGGAGCGGACGAGGGCAGGCAGGGCCTGGGCGAGGTGGCCGACGTCGGTGTCGAGGGCGGCCCGGTCGGCCAGGACCCGCATCACCGTCGAGAGCGCGTCCGGCAGCCCGGCCAGGAGGCAGCGCTCGGCGAGCGCCGTCGCCTCGGCCAGCCCCCGCGCGCCGACGGCGTCCGCCTCCGCCTTGGCGGTGGCCGCGGCGAGCACGGTCGTCCCCCACACCCCGGCCTCGGCGACCCGCACGGACAGCTCCGGCTCCCACCGCAGCCGCCACGTCTCCCGGAACGTCCCCGTGCTGCCGCGCGAGACGGCCGGCTCGCCCCACTCGACGCGCAACAGCCGCAGCCGGTGCAGCAGCCTGCTGCGCTCGGCGTCGTTCTCCTTGCGCAGGTCGAGCGCCAACTCCCGTACGGCGGCCTCCGGTTTGAGCCGCAGTCGACGCTGCACCCGGTCGAGGTCGCGCTGCAGGGGCACCGCGGGCGCGCCGGCCGGCACCTCGCCCAGCACGTCCCCGACCACCAGCCGGTCCTGCACCAGCGCCAGCGGGACGTCCGAGCCCTCGCACAGCACCGCGCGCACGGCGTCGGTCGTCTCGCTCAGGCCGGGCAGCGGCCGGCCGCGCAGCGCGGCGAGCGTCCCGGCCAGCCGGACCGCCTCGATGACGTGCGCGGACGACACGATCAGGTCCTCTTCGCGCAGCAGGAACGCCACCTTCGTCAGCCAGCGCTCGACCGGCCGGTCGGGCGCGCCGAACAGATGCGCGTACCAGCCCGGCGAGTCGATGCCCGCGCCGTACCCCCCGGCCCGGGCCAGCCTGCGGTGGGTCCACGGCACCCAGGTCAGGTCGGTCTTGACCTTGGGCAGCCCCTTGAGCAGCGCCCGGTCGGCGGCGACGGCGGCCTTCCGGCGCAGCGCGGGCACATGCCACGCCCCGCACACCACGGCCACCCCGTCCGCCCCGAACTCCCGTTGGGCCGCCCGCACCTGGACGCGCATGTACGCCTCCCGCACAAGGTCCCGATGGGTTCTGGGCCCCCCTTCGTCGGTGTCCTGCGTCTCCCGCAGGGCTTCCATGGCCTCCTCGAGCGCGGCGAACGGCGCATACGGATCCTTGGCCGCGGCGGTCCGATGCTCGACGACGTCCTCCCACCACCGCTCGGGATCGTCGTACCCGCCGATCTCGGCCAGCACCGCCAACGGATCCCCTCGCACCGCACGACTGCCCGACGCCTCCCCCTCCGTCTCCTCCCACGCGAGCGTGTGCGAGGCGGGGAGGTCGATGAAGCGCGCCGGGACCTCGTGGTCCAGGGCCCAGCGGAGTGCGACCCATTCCGGGGAGAACTCGGCGAGCGGCCAGAAGGCCGACCGGCCGGGCTCCTCGACGGCGTGGGCGAGCAGGGCGACCGGCGGTCGCATGTCCTCGTCGGCGGCCAGCGGGATCAGCGCGTCGGCCTCGGGCGGCCCCTCGATGAGCACGGTCCGGGGCCGGGCGGCCTCCAGTGCCGCCCGTACCGCCCGCGCCGACCCCGGCCCGTGGTGACGCACCCCGAGCAGCAGCGGCCGCACCGCCCCGGCGCCCTGGCCATCGCTCTCCACGGCGCCGGTCGTCCCGTCCCCCATCACCTGCGGGGCCACTTCGTGTCGTCGTTCACAGCCACCCTCCCCACTCCTCGGTACGGGTACCGGCCCCAGGCCCGGCTCTCCTCGTTCTCGTTGCCGCCGTTCACGCGCTCACCTCCCGGCACGCGCGGTAGAAGTCCGTCCAGCCGGCGCGTTCGCGCACGACCGCCTCCAGGTACTCCTGCCAGACGACCCGGTCGGCGGCCGGGTCGCGGACGACCGCGCCGAGGATGCCCGCGGCGACGTCCCCCGACCGCAGCACGCCGTCCCCGAAGTGGGCGGCCAGTGCGAGGCCCCCCGTGACGACGGAGATGGCCTCGGCGGTGGACAGCGTGCCGCTCGGCGACTTCACCTTGGTACGGCCGTCGGAGGTGACGCCGTCGCGCAGTTCGCGGAAGACGGTCACCACGCGGCGGATCTCGTCGATGCCGTCGGGCACGGCCGGCAGGTCGAGGGAGCGGCCGATCTGGTCGACGCGCCGCGCAACGATGTCGACCTCGGCCTCCACGCTCTCCGGCAGCGGCAGCACCACCGTGTTGAAGCGCCGGCGCAGGGCGCTGGAAAGCTCGTTGACCCCGCGGTCGCGGTCGTTGGCCGTGGCGATGAGGTTGAACCCGCGGACGGCCTGCACCTCCTGCCCCAGCTCCGGTATCGGGAGCGTCTTCTCGGAGAGAAGGGTGATCAGCGTGTCCTGGACGTCGGCCGGGATACGGGTCAGCTCCTCCACCCGTACCGTCGCCCCCTCCGCCATGCCCCGCATGACGGGGCCGGGCACCAGCGCGTCCCGGCTCGGCCCCTGCGCGAGCAGCTGCGCGTAGTTCCAGCCGTAGCGGATCGCCTCCTCCGGTGTGCCCGCCGTGCCCTGCACCATCAGTGTCGAGTCACCGCTGACCGCTGCGGCCAGGTGCTCGGAGACCCAGGTCTTGGCGGTGCCCGGGACGCCGAGCAGAAGCAGGGCGCGATCGGTGGCGAGGGTGCTGACGGCGACCTCGACGAGGCGGCGCGGGCCGATGTACTTCGGCGAGATCACCGTGCCATCCGGCAGGACGCCGCCGAGGAGATAGGTGGCGACGCCCCACGGGGACAGCTTCCAGCGGGCCGGGCGTGGCCGGTCGTCCTGCGCGGCCAGCGCGGCGAGTTCGTCGGCGAAGGCGTCCTCGGCGTGCGGACGCAACGTCTCCGCCGGCTCGTTCCCAGTCGGATTCACGGACGTCGGATCTACGGACACAGACATGGCTGAGGCCCCCTCCAGCTCGGCCGGTTCGGATCTGGTGTCCACCGTGCACCACGCCACTGACAATGCGATCCGACCTGCGGAAACGTCCTCCCGGCCATGCCGGCCGAGCCTCCGCCGGGCGCTCGGCGGACCGATTGTCAGTGGTGGGCTCTACCTTCGATGTCATGACTCAGCAGGGGGTGCGCTGGACTGCGGATCAGGTGCTGGCACTGGCGCCTGACTCCGCGTCACGCAAAGCGGGGAGCAAACTCGGCACGGCCGGCCCGTGGTCCGGTACGGGCAGGTCGCAGGAGGGGGCGGTGGTGTGGGGGCTGTGCGCGGGCAGCGGCGGCACGCCGTACCGGACGGTCGTCGACGTCACGCACCCGGCCGCGGCCTCATCCGGCCCGGCGTACGGGTGCAGTTGCCCGAGCCGCAAGTTCCCGTGCAAGCACGCGCTCGGGCTGTTGCTGCTCTGGTCGGCCGAGGGGGAGGGATCGGTGCCGGCGGGGCGGGCGCCGGACTGGGCCGAGCAGTGGATCGCCGACCGCAGCCGTGCGCGGGAGAAGGAGAAACCGGAGGCGGGCCCGGCGGGTGCCGGGTCCGGCCCCGCCGACCCGGAGGGCGCGCGTCGCCGTGCGGAGCGGCGCGCCGCGCGGATCACCGCGGGGGCGACGGAGCTGGAGGAGCGACTCGCCGACCTCCTGCGCTCCGGCCTGGCCACGGCAGAGCAGGGGGGGTACGGGCTGTGGGAGGAGACGGCGGCCCGCATGGTCGACGCCCAGGCACCCGGACTCGCCTCGCGTGTACGGGAGTTGGGGGCGATCCCGGCGTCCGGTCCCGGCTGGCCGGTGCGGCTGCTGGAGGAGTGCGCGCTGCTCCACCTCCTCGACCAGGGCTGGCTGCACCGCGAGCGGCTGCCGGCCGCCCTGGCGGCCACGGTCCGCACCCGCGTGGGCCTGCCCTCCGCCGCGCAGGGCCCACCGGTCCGGGACGACTGGCTGGTTCTCGCCCAGTACGACACGCAGGACCCGAAACTGACGACCCGCCGCATCTGGCTCCACGGCACCGCCTCCGGCCGCACCGCGCTCCTGCTCTCCTACGGCGCCGCGGGCCGCTCCCCGGAGCTCACGCTGCCCGTCGGCCTCGCCCTGGACGCCGAGTTGTCCGCGCACCCGGGGGCCGGGCAGCAACGGGCCTCGATCGTCGAACAGTTCGCGCCGCCGACACCCACCGGCGCCCGCCCTGCGGGCATGACGACGACCGAGGCGACCGCCCGCTACGGCGAGTCCCTGCGCCACGACCCGTGGCAGGACTCGATCCCCCTCACCCTGACCGATGTCGTCCCCACCCCCGACGGCGACTCCTGGCAACTGGCGGACGCCGACGGCACCACGGCCCTGCCCCTCACCCCGGCGACCTCCCGCGCCGGCCTGTGGCGTCTGGTCGCCCTCTCGGGCGGCGCCCCCGTCACGGTCTTCGGCGAGTGCGGCCACCGCGGCTTCACCCCGCTGACGGCCTGGCCGACGGGCCCAGGGGAGCCGGTGCGCCTGTGCTGACCGAACCCCGCGCACGACAACCACGGCAACAGAAGGGAGTCTCATGAACGCCACCCCGCCCGCGCCCCGGCCACCGGCCTGGGAGGACCTGGTCACCGCGGCCCTTCTCGGCACCGACCGGCGCAGGCCCGCGGCAGCCGCGCCCGGCCGGAACGCGCCGGCCGCCCTGCTGGACGCGGCAGCCGCGGAGACCGTACGCCGACGGGCCGGTCTGCGCCCCGGCCGGGCGGCCCCCCTCCCGCAGCCGGCCGCCGAGGACCCGCGCCCGGCGCTGCCGGCCGCGGCGGCCCGCAGACTCGGCCTGCTGCTGGCCGACCGCCCCGGCACCGGCGGAGGCGGCCGCCGGGGCACGGCGCCGGATCTGATGGAACTGCTGCCCCAATGGCTGACCGCGGTCAACGCGCGCGGTTTCGCCGCACCGGCCGAGTCCCTGCCCGCACTGCTCGACGCGGCCCGCGGGCGTACGGACCTGCGGCCCGCGGCGCTGGAGTTCGCCGGCCCGCGCGCGCTGTGGCTGGCCCGACTCAACCCGGACTGGCGGTTCGCCCTGCGCGGTGCCCCGGGCGCCGGTCCGGCGCTGCCGGGTCCCGACGACACCCGGCGCACCGAAAAGCTCTGGCAGGAGGGCCTGTTCGCCGAGCGGGTCGCCCTCCTGGCGTCGATCCGTTCCCGCGACCCCGACGCGGCCCGTGAGCTCCTGGCGGCGACCTGGCCGACGGAACGCGCCGAGGACCGGCTGATGTTCCTCGACTCGCTGCGCACGGGCCTCGGCGCGCGGGACGAGCCGTTCCTGGAACAGGCGCTGGCGGACCGCAGCCGCAATGTGCGGGCGACGGCCGCGGAGTTGCTGTCGGCGCTGCCGGGCTCGGCACTCGCCGCGCGGATGGCGGTCCGGGCCGGCGCGTGCGTGGCCGTCGACCACACCCGGGACACGCCCACGCTCCTCGTGGAGGCGCCTCACGAGTGCGACACGGCCATGGAACGCGACGGCGTGTCGGCCAGCGCCCCGTCCGGCCGGGGCGAACGGTCCTGGTGGCTCGGCCAGTTGGTCGAGGCGGCCCCGCTCGCCGTCTGGCCGAAGCGCCTGGGCGGCCGTACGCCGGAGCAGATCGTGGCGCTGCCGGTGGCCGACGACTGGCTCGACGACCTGCACGCGGCATGGTGCCGGGCCGCCGTACGACAGCGGGACGCCGACTGGGCGCGAGCGCTGCTCGGCGCGCCGTCCGCGCCCGGCGCGGGCGGCCCGGGCGCGGTCTCCCTCGCCGAGCGGGCGAAACTGCTGAGCACGCTGCCGGTGGCCGAACGGGCGCAGTGGGTGGCCGGTTTCATCGCGGCCCACGGACTGTCGGAGGCGTTCCAACTGCTCGGCGTGTGCGCCGTCCCATGGGCGGCGCCGCTCGGCCGGGCCGTGGTCGACGCACTCAACATCGCACGGGACGCGGGCAGTTACCCCTGGAGTTTCAGCGGCGTGATGGGCTTGGCCGAACGCTGCCTGGACCCCTCGGAAGCAAGCCGTCTCGACGCCCTCCTGACCACGCCGGACGAGCCGGAGGACGCCTCCCCGGGCGCTGCCGGCTACTGGTCGGAAGCATTCCAGCGACTGGCGAGAACGCTGAGACTGAGAGCGGTGATGAACCAGGAACTTGAGAGCCCCCGGACGGTGGTCGCTCAAGCCACCCGCATGACAACCGGCTAAGCCCCCGCAGGCTGCCGCACGTTCGCCCGGACCCAGTCCACGATGGATGCGGTGGTCGCCCCCGGTGTGAAGATCTCCGCGACCCCCTTCTCCTTCAACGGCGCGATGTCCGCCTCCGGAATGATCCCCCCGCCGAAGACCAGGATGTCCGCCGCGTCCCGCTCCTTCAGCAGCTCGATCACCGCGGCGAAGAGCGTGTTGTGGGCCCCGGACAGAATGGACAGCCCGATCGCGTCGGCGTCCTCCTGGATCGCGGTGTCCACGATCTGCTCGGGCGTCTGGTGCAGCCCGGTGTAGATGACCTCCATACCGGCGTCGCGCAACGCCCGCGCGATCACCTTGGCCCCGCGATCGTGACCGTCGAGCCCCGGCTTGGCCACCACCACGCGGATCGGACCGGCTGCCACACCCATCACTGCCTCCATGAAGCGACTACGTCCATCCTCAACGGCACGGACACCCCGTGCCAGACCGCCCGGGGAAGTGAACGAACGTTATCGCCAGCATCCCGCAACCGGCAGTTTCACGGTGCGGAGCGAGGGGGAAATCACACGGAGGGACACACTTTCACCGCGCACTTGTTCCCCCGCGCCACGGGGGAACAGTCGCACCGGGAGCCGCGACGAGGTCGCCGTACCGCCGTGCCACGAGCCGCGTGGCGTGGCGGTACGGCGCATCGGAGGGCACGATGGGCACGTAGGGCAGGTAACGCACGACAGCGGGGAGCCTCGTCGACACACCGGCAGGGATCCTCGTCACGTCATCGGCGTCACGGGTGTCACACCCCCGCCGTGCACAGGACGCACGGCACACCCCACACGCCGCAGCCGCACCCGCTCCACGCCCTCTCGTGCCCGATCGACCTCCTCCACCGCGACTTCCACGAGGGCACACGGGGGACAGAGAAGTCCTCAGCGTGCCGACAGGAGGTCGGCCATGAAGGTCACCCGGGCACTGCAGCCCTTTCTTCCGCCGTACCGGCATCTGTTGCCGGACCTGCCGACCCTTCCGAACTTCCCCAACCTCTCGAGCTTCCCCAACATCCCGAACATCCCGAACATCTCCAGCCTCCCCAGCCTTCCGAGCAGGCTGGCAGGGCTCTCCATGACGCTCCTCAAGGCGACCGCGCTGGACCTCGCGATCCTCGCGGGCCATCTGCTCCTCTACCCCTCCGGCATCGCCCAGGAGCGCCGCGCCGCGGCCCACCCCGCGCTGCCCAGTGCCCCCGGCGCAGCGGACCCCGCCCAGCTGCCCGCCCAGGCCGCCCGGCCGCCGGTCGTCCTGCTGCACGGGTTCATAGACAACCGTTCCGTGTTCGTCCTGCTGCGCCGCAGCCTCGCCCAGCACGGCAGGCACCGGGTGGAGTCGCTCAACTACTCACCGCTGACCTGCGACATCCGCACGGCGGCCGAGCTGCTCGGCCGGCACATAGAGGAGATCTGCGAGCGCACCGAAAGCCGGCAGGTCGACGTGGTCGGACACAGTCTGGGGGGCCTGATAGCCCGGTACTACGTGCAGCGACTGGGCGGTGACGTCCGCGTCCGGACGCTCGTCACGCTGGGCACCCCGCACTCGGGCACCCGGGTGGCGCCGCTGGCGAACGCGCACCCGATCGTGCGCCAGATGCGCCCCGGGTCGGAGGTGATCGAGGAGCTCGCCCAGCCCGCGCCGGGTTGCCGTACGCACTTCGTCAGCTTCTGGAGCGATCTCGACCACCTGATGGATCCGCTGGAGAGCGCCTGCGTCGACCACCCCGACCTGCTGGCGCAGAACGTGCGGGTGACCGGCATCGGCCATCTCGCGCTGCCCGTGCACCCGGCCGTCGCGACCGGCATCCGCCAGGCCCTCGACGCGGCCGCCGAGATGGCGCACCCGGGCGCCTCCGCCGCTGCCCGCAACGGCGGCCTCACCGTGGCCTGATCGCACCTCCGACAGACGTTCCCCAAGCGTCCGACCCGCGTCCGACACCCCTCCATCATCGAACGTCATTCGAACGTAGAGCCAAACCCGCGCCCGCCGTCCCCCGAAACACGGCCGAATGCCCCTTTCCTGCGAGCGCGAAACCTGCAGAAGATTGTCGTGCCCGCGTACCGACGGGTACAGTCGCCGCACTGCTCTGGCAGCCCCTGTTGTCGGCGAAAGAGAAGTTGGTGAACGACCGTCACCCGTCGGGGATGATGACCCCCCCGGCCCCGGCTTCCGACGCCGCTTCGGCGCACTACGCGTCGTACGGCACCCAGGACGCCCAGTACGACGGCTTCACCACGTACCACGGTCAGGAGACCGGCGCCTTCGACACCGGCGCCCACCCGACCGGGCACTTCCCGGCGGCCGACCCCCTCTTCGGCGAGTTCCCGGGCGACAGCGCGACCGGCGCGTACGACAGCACCCAGTGGAACACCGGCGGCCACCAGACCCTGGACACGGGCAGCCACGAGGCTCTGGACACAGGCAGCCACCAGGCCCTGCACTACGACGGGTACGCGGCCCAGCACCACGCCGCCTACGACTCGGGTGTGTACGACGCGACCGCCTGGTCCACCGGCCAGCACCACCTGGCCGCCGTCCCGCAGCAGGCGACGGCAGCCGATGCCAGCGGGCAGTGGGACGCCGCGGCCTGGCTGCAGCCCGGCCAGTCCGCAAGCCCGGCCGACCAGACCCAGCAGTGGGAATGGGGCACGCAGGCCTTCGACACCGGCGCGTACGACGCCACGCAGTGGAACTCCGACGGCGGCGACAACGCCTCCGCCGAGGCCGTCGAGGAGTACGAGCAGCAGGCCGAGGTCCCGTTCGACCAGCAGGCCACCGCCACCTTCCAGCACCTCGAGTCGGACGAACCCGCCCCGGCCGAGGGCGAGTTGCCCGGCAGCGACCCGCTCCCCCTCCTCGACGACCAGGAGGAGGCCGCCCCCGCCCCGCTCGGGCGGGCAGCCACCCGCAACGCGAACCGCTCCCGGCGACGTATGCCCGCGAAGCGCTCCGCCCTGCTGACCGTGGCCGTGCCCTCGGCCTGCGTGATGGGGGTCGCCGGGATCGCCGCGGCCTCGGTCGGCACACTGACCGGCGGCGAGGCCAAGGACACCACGGCGTCCGCGCCGGACGCCCAGCCGGTGAAGCCGTCCGCCGCCAACAACAAACTGGACGCCCAGCTCGCGACCCTGAGCGCCGGGGCCGACGACTTCGCCGACCGGGCCAGCCGGACGCAGGAACGCATCGACCTCAAGGCACAGCAGGAGGCCGAGAAGAAGAAGGCGGCGGCGGAAGCGGCCCGCAAGGAGCGGCTGCGCCCCAAGTACGCCCTGCCGGTCGCCCAGCGCGGCCTCAGCGCCTACTTCGGCCAGGCCGGCATCAACTGGATGTCCCAGCACACCGGCATCGACTTCCCCGTCTCCTACGGCACGACGGTGATGGCGGCGACCGACGGCACCGTGCGGACGCAGTGGAACAGCGCCTACGGCAACATGCTGATCCTCACGGCGAAGGACGGCACGGAGACCTGGTACTGCCACCTCTCCAGCTACCGCGTCTCCTCGGGTACGAGCGTCAAGGCCGGCGACCCGATCGCCTACTCCGGCAACTCCGGCAACTCCACCGGCCCGCACCTGCACTTCGAGGTCCGGCCCGCGGGCGGCTCGGCCATCGACCCGCTGCCGTGGCTGCGCAGCCACGGGCTCAACCCGACGTAAGCGAGCGCAACCGGACAACTCGCTTGCGGTCCCCCGCCGTCGGGCCGTTGCGCGTCGCTTCCGCCCGCTTCCCGTCGCGCCCTGCCGCGCCCGCGTCCTGTCGCCTCTAGAGCTTCTCCACCGGCGCGTACCGCAGCAGCAGCCGCTTCGGCTTGGTGTCGCCGAAGTCGACCGTGGCCTCCGCGTTCGCACCCGTGCCCTTCACGCCGACGACCGTGCCCAGTCCGAACTGGTCGTGGGTGACGCGGTCGCCGACGGTCAGCGCGACCACCGGCTTCTCCGCCGTCCGGCGGGTCGCGAAGCCGGACGCGCCCGCGGCCGAGGAACGCGAGCGGGACGAGGACAGCGAGGCCGCCACCCCGGACACCGGGCCGGAGGACACGGGCGCGGCCGCCCCCGTCCGCTTCCAGTCCACGTGCGTCGCCGGGATCTCCTCCAGGAACCGGGACGGCGGGTTGTACGACGGCTGCCCCCACGCGCTGCGCAGCGACGACCGGGTGAGATAGAGCCGTTCCCGCGCGCGCGTGATGCCCACGTACGCGAGCCGGCGCTCCTCCTCCAGCTCCTTGGTCTGGCCGAGGGCACGCATGTGCGGGAAGACGCCGTCCTCCATGCCGGTGAGGAAGACGACCGGGAACTCGAGGCCCTTGGCGGTGTGCAGGGTCATCAGGGTGATGACGCCCGAGCCGTCCTCCTGCTCGTCGGGGATCTGGTCGGAGTCGGCGACCAGGGCGACCCGCTCCAGGAAGTCGGAGAGCCCGGGCGGCGGCGTCGCGCCCTCGCCCTCGCCCTCACCGGATTCCTGCTCGAACTCCAGGGCCACCGCGGCAAGTTCCTGGAGGTTCTCGATACGGGTCTCGTCCTGCGGGTCGGTGGAGGCCTGCAACTCGGCGAGGTAGCCGGTGCGTTCGAGCACCGCCTCCAGGACCGTCGCGGGCCCCGCACCCGACTCGACGATCGTACGGAGCTCGTCCATCAGCGCGTTGAACCGCTTCACGGCGTTCGTCGACCGCGAGGCCATGCCATAGGCCTCGTCGACGCGCTGCAGCGCCTGCGGGAAGCTGATCTTCTCGCGCTGGGACAGGGCGTCGATCATCGCCTCGGCGCGCTCGCCGATGCCGCGCTTGGGCACGTTGAGGATCCGGCGCAGCGGCACCGAGTCCTCGGGGTTGGCCAGCACCCGCAGGTAGGCCAGGACGTCCCGGACCTCCTTGCGCTCGTAGAAGCGGACGCCGCCGACGACCTTGTAGGGCAGGCCGACCCGGATGAAGATCTCTTCGAAGACACGGGACTGGGCGTTGGTGCGGTAGAAGACGGCGACGTCACCGGCCTTCGCGTCGCCCGCGTCCGTCAGTCGGTCTATCTCGTCGGCGACGAACTGCGCCTCGTCGTGCTCGGTGTCGGCGACGTAGCCGGTGATGCGCGCGCCCGCGCCCGCGTTGGTCCACAGGTTCTTGGGGCGGCGGGACTCGTTGCGCTCGATGACCGCGTTGGCGGCGGACAGGATGGTCTGCGTGGAGCGGTAGTTCTGCTCCAGCAGGATCGTCGTCGCGTCCGCGTAGTCCTCCTCGAACTGGAGGATGTTGCGGATCGTCGCGCCCCGGAAGGCGTAGATCGACTGGTCGGCGTCACCGACGACGCAGAGCTCGGCGGGCGGCACGTCGTACTCGTTCGGGGGGACGTCGGCAGGGTGCTCGGAGGTGCCGACCAGCTCCCTGACCAGGGCGTACTGGGCGTGGTTGGTGTCCTGGTACTCGTCGACGAGGACGTGGCGGAAGCGGCGGCGGTAGTGCTCTGCGACGTCCGGGAAGGCGCGCAGCAGGTTGACCGTCGTCATGATCAGGTCGTCGAAGTCGAGGGCGTTCGCCTCGCGCAGCCGCGACTGGTACATGGCGTAGGCCTGGGCGAGGGTCTCCTCGAAGCCTCCCCCAGAGCCAATAGCCTGGGAGGTGCCCCCAGCGGCCTGGGCGGCGAAGTCCTCCTCGTCGATCAGCTCGTTCTTGAGGTTGCTGATCTTGGCGCTGAAGGACTTGGGCGGGTAGCGCTTGGGGTCGAGGTCCAGGTCACGGCAGACCAGGGCCATCAGGCGCTTGGAGTCTGCGGCGTCGTAGATCGAGAACGACGACGTGAAGCCGAGCTTCTTGCTCTCGCGGCGCAGGATGCGCACGCACGCGCTGTGGAACGTCATCACCCACATCGCGTTCGCGCGCGGGCCGACGAGCTGCTCGACGCGCTCCTTCATCTCGCCCGCGGCCTTGTTGGTGAAGGTGATCGCGAGGATCTGCCCCGGGTGCACGTTGCGCTCGGCGAGCAGGTGGGCGATGCGGTGGGTGAGCACACGCGTCTTGCCGGAGCCGGCGCCGGCCACGATGAGCAGCGGGGTGCCGGCGTGGACGACCGCCGCACGCTGGTTGTCGTTCAGCCCCTCCAGGAGCGCCGCCGCGTCCAGCGCCGGGCGCGGGGCGCCGCCGCGGTAGTAGGCGTCCCGGTCCGGAGGCACGTCGAACTTCCCGCCGAACAGATCGTCGGGAACCGACTCCGGTCCGTGATCGTCCTCGGGCGGCGGCGGGGGTTCGTCCTCGTGGGCGCGGGGGCCCTGGAGGTCCGCCAGGAAGCTGTCGTCAAAGAGGCTGCTCATCGCTCTCCGAGTCTAGGGGGCGCCACTGACAACCGGCCGCCCTCCCGGAACATCTCCCCCACTCACCCTCCGGCAGGCGGCCGTCACGATCCGCGACCGACGTGGCCGAAGCACGAGATCACAGCCCGAGGTCACGAAAATGTATCGGACATATCACCCATCAACCTTCACACGGGCCACACGAGTTGGCTACGGTGCCGGACAGGCCGTACGACCCCCACCGGCGAACCCCGCCGGGCCGCGCGGCCTCCGCCGAGTCCGACGCGCCCGCTCGCGCCAGCCGGAGCCGGGGACCCACCGAAACCCTGGGGTGAATCGGCCCAACTCCCTCTCGGGGAGGCGGCCGTAGGGCAACCCTTCCGATGATCTACCCGCCCGAACCCGACAGCTAACCCGGTAGGCGGAGCACTGGAAGGAGTCGCCTCCCTTGGCGTCGCAGCACCGCAAGCCGCGCTCCGCGGGCCCGCGCGTGGCAGGCATCCGCACGCCCGCCCTCGCCACCGCCGCCCTGACGTCCGTGGCCCTGCTCTCCCAGACGGCGAACGCCGCCCCGCCGGACGATGGCAAGCCGAGCCTGGAGGAGGTCGAGAAGAAGGTCGACGACCTCTATCGCCAGGCGGAGTCGGCGACCGAGAAGTACAACGCCGCCAAGGAGAAGACGACCAAGCAGCGCAAGCAGGTCGACGGCCTCCTCGACGACGTCGCGCAGCGCACCCAGAAGCTCAACGAGGCGCGGCAGGAGCTGGGTTCCTATGCCGCGGCCCAGTACCGCACCGGCGCCTCCGCGCCCGACACGGCGACCTTCCTGCTCGCGGACACCCCGCAGGACTACTTCGACCAGAACCAGCTGATGAGCCGGCTGACCGACCGCCAGAAGGGTGCGGTCGACGACTTCGTCACCGAGCAGTCGGCGACGATGCGCAAACGCCGGGAGGCCGCGGAGATCCTCGCGTCGCTGACCGACACGCAGAGCGACCTGAAGACCGCCAAGGCCACCGTCCAGAAGAAGCTCGGCGACGCGCGCGAGCTGCTGTCCCGGCTGACGGCACAGGAGAAGGCCCGCCTCGCGGCGATCGAGAAGCAGAAGCGGGAGGAGGCCGCCCGGCAGGCGGCGGAACTCGCCCGGCAGCAGGCCGCGGACCAGGCCGCGGCTCAGCAGGAGAGCGGCACGGGCTCGTCGAACACAGACACCGGGACCGGCTCCTCGTCCACCTCCCCCGGGGACTCCTCGTACGCCACCAAGGCCGAGAAGGCGCTCGCCTTCGCCCGCGCGCAGATCGGCAAGCCGTACGTCTGGGGTGCCACGGGCCCCGACTCCTACGACTGCTCCGGCCTCACCCAGGCCGCCTGGAAGGCCGCCGGCGTCACCCTCCCGCGCACCACCTACGACCAGGTGAACGCCGGCACCACCGTCTCCCTCGCCGACGCCCAGCCCGGCGACCTGGTCTTCTTCTACGACGACGTCAGCCACGTCGGCGTCTACATAGGCAACGGCATGATGATCCACGCCCCGAAGCCCGGCGCCTACGTCCGCGAGGAGTCGATCTACTACGACGGCGAGTCGGGCATCCACAGCGTGGTGCGCCCGGCTTGAGCGCACACACACGCACGGGCAGGCCGACTCCGATGGCCCACGCGCGCGTGACCCGCACGGCGGACACACACGCGCGAGCTTCACTTCGGACGCACACGCGCGAGCCTCACGGCGGACGCGCACGCGTGCGCTTCATGGCAGGCAGACGCGGGGGAACGCCGTAGCAGGCACGCAGCAGCGGGCACACGGGGGGCTGCGTAACGGGCACGCGCGCGTGGGCTGCGTAACGGGCACGCGCGCGTGGGCTGCGTAACGGGCACGCGCGCGTGGGCTGCGTAACGGGCACGCGCGCGTGGGGTTCGTTCGCGGGGACGGAGGCGGAGGCGAGAGCGGGCGGTGCGCTTCGTCTCCAGCGACGTGGCGCGGGCCGCGCTGAGCGGCCGCGTGGCGCGCCCCGCGCCGGCGCAATCGCCCGCCGCCGCTCCCGCTCAAACCCCGCTCAGCCCCGCGGGCCCCGCTCCACGCCCTGCACGGCGCCCATGACCCGCCGCACGAGCCCGTGCTCTGCGCGCCCACCCCACCAGGCCCCGCCCAGCCCCAGTCCTCGCCCCAGGCCCAGTCCTCCTCCCTCCTGCCAGTTCTCACTCTGCGCTCACCACCACCCCTGGCGCGCCCCTGGGCACCCCGCGCGCAGGGGCTGCCCGCGCGCCCCTCCCCCGCGCCTGCACCCCGCGCGTATTTCTGGTCGCCCGCGCGCGTGCCCCACTCGTGGGCTGTGTCGTGCTCCTTAGCATCGGGCGCATGCCCGGCTCCTCGGCTCGTCCCTCGCCCGCGCCCTCTCCCGGCTCCGCTCTCCGCCTCTGGTGGGCGCGGAGGCCGCCGACGGCCGGGTCCGCGGTGATGGCGACCGGGATCATGTCGGTCGGCCTGCACCTCACGGGATACGACGTGCTGTCCCGCGTCACTCTGGCGATGGCGGGCGTCGCGTGGGCGGCGCTGGCAGCCGACTTCGTCGTCCGCCTGCTGCGGGCGCCTGAGCAGTGGCTGGCCGAGGCGGGCACGCCGGGGGCGCTGACCGCGGTGGCGGCGACGACCGTGCTCGGCACCAGCCTCTGCGCGCTCGGCCGGCGGACCCCGGCCGAGGCGCTGCTGGCGCTGGCGGCGGTGCTGTGGCCCGTGCTGTTGGTGACCGTCGTACGGCGGTGGAGGCGGGGCATGCCCGGGACGGTGTTCCTGGGCTGCGTGGCCACGCAGGGCCTCGCCGTGCTCGGAGCGGCCCTCGCCGCGGCGGAGTCCGCGGCCTGGCTCGCGCACACCGCGCTCGTGCTGTTCGGGCTCGGGATCGTGCTCTACTGCGTCGCCCTGGCCCTGTTCGACCTGCGCCAGGTGGCCGAGGGCCATGGGGACCAGTGGATCGCGGGCGGCGCCCTCGCCATCTCGGCACTCGCCGGGGCGAAACTCCTCGCGGCCGACGACGGGGACCTGTATCTGTGGAACGGCGACGACACCGGTGTCCTGCGCACGGTGACCGTCGCGCTGCTGGTGCTCGACCTGGCCTGGTGCGCCGTCCTGCTGATCGCCGAGGTCGCATGGCCCCGGCCGCGCTACGACGTGCGCCGCTGGGCGACGGTGTTCCCGCT
Source organism: Streptomyces sp. NPDC050121 (assembly GCF_044460385.1). Lineage (NCBI taxonomy): Bacteria > Bacillati > Actinomycetota > Actinomycetes > Kitasatosporales > Streptomycetaceae > Streptomyces > Streptomyces sp. NPDC050121. The sequence goes on from NZ_JBITJV010000018.1 coordinate 142,086, forward strand.
GGGGATGACAGCGGCGGCGGCCCTGTCCGTGGCCGCCGCCGTCGACGTCCCGGCGCTCGAGGGACCGGGGGAGGTGCTGCTGTGGGTGGCGGTGGCGGCGTGGCTGGTCGTCGCCGCTCTGGCACTCGCCGCGGCCCGTGCCTCCGTCAGGTCCAGAGCACCGCGATGAAGCCGGATGCTAATCAGCCGCCCCCGAGCCGCCCGACACCGGCTCTCCCTATGGCATGTGCATATATGCGCTCCATAGCACCCGCCGCTCCGAAGGTGTCCCGGAACCACCGCTTCGGTCAGCGCGCCGCGCGAACCTGACGTACTCGGCCCGGATTGTCGGACACATACGGTCACCCGGCAGTCCGCTCACGTCACTTCCGTACTTCGCGTTACCGACCCGACATAGACCGGCCTAGCGTCCTCCCCCAGGTGACCGGCTCCCCACCGCCGCCCGGGCCAGGGGCGGCAGTCGGCCACCACCGCCGAGGAGTCCGGCGGCGTCCTGCTCCCCCGTGCGGGTCGTCGCCGGACGCGTCAGCCGCTCCCCTCGAGGCCGTCCGTCCGCTCCCCCCACGGCGGTCGCCCGGTAGCCGTGGGAGGACGGACGAGGCGGTCGTACGAAAGGACGTGCAGTCCCAGTGGCAGCGCACCGCAAGCCCCGACAGCGCTCGCTCGGCGGCCAGACGGCCCGTACGGCGTTCACCCTCGCCCTCGCGGGCGCGGCGACGGCGACGGCCTTCGACGGGACCGGACAGGCCGAGCCGAACCTGACGTCGGCCCAGGTCAAGGCGAAGGTGGCCAAGCTGTACCAGGAGGCGGAGGAAGCCACCGAGAAGTACAACGGCGCGCAGGAGAAGGCGAAGTCGGCCGAGCAGCGGCTGGTGACCCTGCGCGACGAGGCGGCGCGCAAGGAGGAGAAGCTCAACTCGGCGCGGGAGGCGCTGGGTTCGATGGCGGCGGCGCAGTACCGCAGCAGCGGACTGGATCCTGCCGTGCAGTTGGCGCTCTCCGACGACCCCGACCGGTATCTGGACGGCGCCGTCTTCGTCGAACGGGCCGGCGATCGCCAGTCCGCCGCCGTCGCCGGGGTCCGTAGACAGCTGCGGGAGATCGAGCAGTTGCGCGGCGCCGCGCGCGTCGAACTGACCTCGCTCAGGGCGCGGCAGGCCGAGTTGAGGACGCACAAGAAGACGATCACCGACAAGCTGGACGCGGCACGCCGTCTGCTGTCCCAGCTGACGGCGGCGCAGCGCTCCCGGATCGGTGAGGGAGCCGGCGGCACCACCACGGCCGACCGCGCCTCACGCGCCTCGACGGCCGGACGCGCCGGCCTCCAGACACCCGGCTCCGCCACCGCCACCGCCACCGTTGACGCCCCCAACTCGCGTGCGGCAGCGGCCGTTTCCTACGCGTACTCCAAGCTCGGCAGCCCCTATGTGTGGGGCGCGACCGGGCCGAACGCCTTCGACTGCTCAGGCCTCGTCCTGGCTTCGTACCGCTCCGCCGGTGTCTCCCTCCCCCGCACGACCTACGCCCAGATCGGTGCCGGGCAGCGGATCTCCCGCTCCGAACTCCTCCCGGGCGACCTGGTGTTCTTCTACTCCGGCATCACCCACGTCGGCCTCTACATCGGCAACGGCCAGATGATCCACGCTCCGAACCCGTCGGCCCCGGTGCGCGTCGCCCCGATCGACGAGATGCCGTTCGCGGGCGCGACCCGAGTGGTGTGAGCCCCTCGGTCTTCAGCCGTGACCGCCCCTCGGCGACGCCGCGTCCGTCACACCAGCCGCCGTGCCGTGGCCCACCGGGTCAGTTCGTGACGGTTGGACAGCTGGAGCTTGCGCAGCACCGCCGAGACATGCGACTCGACCGTCTTGACGGAGATGAAGAGCTGCTTGGCGATCTCCTTGTAGGCGTAACCACGGGCGATGAGCCGCAGGACCTCACGCTCACGCTGGGTGAGGCGGTCCATGTCCTCGTCGACCGGCGGCGCGTCCGTCGAGGCGAACGCGTCGAGGACGAACCCGGCGAGACGCGGCGAGAACACGGCGTCGCCCTCCTGCACCCGGAAGATGGAGTCGACCAGATCGGTCCCGGTGATCGTCTTGGTGACATAGCCTCGGGCACCGCCGCGGATCACCCCGATCACGTCCTCCGCCGCGTCCGACACGGACAGGGCGAGGAAGCGCACCGGCTGCTCGGCGTCGGCCATCAACGGGGCACAGCGGCGCAGCACTTCCACCCCGCCGCCGCCCGGCAGGTGGACGTCGAGCAGGACCACCTCGGGCCGGGTCGCGGTGATGACGGTGACCGCCTGGTCGACGTCCGCCGCCTCACCGACGACCTCGACGCCGGTCTGCTCGGTCTGGCCGATCTCGGCCTGTACGCCCGTACGGAACATGCGGTGGTCGTCGACCAGGACCACGCGCACGTGGCGCCCGCCCGTGCCGTCGCCGGAGGCCTTCGCCGGCGCGGCCGACTCCGTTGCCCCCGCTACTCCCGCCGTGCCGTTCGTCTCGGTCGGATCGCTCTCGGTCGGATCGCTCATGACGTCTTCTCCGCCCTCTCCATCTCCAGCTCGACCTCCGTGCCGCCGCCCGGGACCGCCCGCAGCCGCGCCGTGCCGCCGTTGCGCTCCATGCGGCCGATGATCGATTCTCTAACGCCCATGCGGTCGGCGGGTATCGAGTCGAGGTCGAAGCCGGGTCCGCGGTCACGGACGGACACGAAGACCGTCCGGCCCTCGACCTCGGCGTAGACCTGCACGGCGCCGCCCTCGCCACCGTACTTGGCCGCGTTCACCATCGCCTCGCGCGCGGCCTGCATCTGTGCGCCGACGCGGTCGTCGAGCGGGCAGTCGCCGACGACCACGACCTCTATGGGGACGCCGTGCTTGTCCTCGACCTCGGCTGCGTTGCGCCGCACCGCGTCGGCGACCGTGGTCGGCTCGTCGGCCTCCTCCTTGCCGGTGCCCTCGGGTTTGTAGAGCCAGGTGCGCAGGTCGCGCTCCTGGGCGCGGGCGAGTCGGCGTACCTCCCCGGCGTTCTCCGCGTTGCGCTGGATCAGGGTCAGGGTGTGCAGCACCGAGTCGTGGACGTGGGCGGCGACCTCCGCGCGTTCCTGAGCGCGGATGCGCATCAGGCGTTCCTCGGAGAGGTCCTGCGTCATACGGACCAGGTAGGGACCGGCGAGAAGCGTGATGCCGACGATCACGGCGAGCGCCGCCTGCAGAACGGAGCCGAGGTGGGCGGCGGAGCCCTGCAGGACGAAGGTGCCGGAGACGCCGGCGGTGACCAGCAGGACACCGGCGCCCGCACGCAGAAGCGTGAGGGTACGGCGCCTGCGGCCGACCTCCACCCAGCGGGCCCGGCGCGCGTTGTCCGCCTGACGCCAGACGAGGGCGACGCCCGCGCCGACGAGGACGGCGGGCAGGAGGTAGGCCTTGGCACCGCTGCCCAGATTCACGTTGCCCACGAAGACCATGGCGACGACGACCATGAGGAGCAGGGCGACGATCTGCCCCTTGTCCGGCTTGCGGGCGACGAGTCTGCGGCGGCCGTCGGGCGCCGTCTCGGTGGCGACGAACGCCGGCGGCTTCTGATCGCCGACGCCGCCTATCCCGAGCGGCACGAAGAACCAGAAAGCCGCGTAGAGCAGGGCGCCGAGGCCGTCCGCCATGAACAGGCCGACGAAGACGAGCCGCACCCACACCACGGGCAGCCCGAGGTGCCCGGCGAGCCCTCGCGCCACGCCACCCAGCCAGCGTCCATCACTGCTGCGGTAGAGCTTGCGCGGGGGCCGCGGTTCGACGAGTGGCGCTGCTGCGGCTTCCGGCATGCCAACGATGGTCACACGGGGGCCGTTGCCAGGCATCAGGGTTCGCCCCCGAGACGCCCCTGATCTTCGCGGCCCTCCCAGGTCGAACACCTCCCCTGCCCCGGATCAGGGCCGATATCAGGGTCCGACCAGGGTCATTCCGACTGCCGCGGGGGCGGCTCTCCCGCCACCATGGAGTCATGACAGATCACCAGCACGCCGCGGACGCCGTGCCCGACGGGGGCACCGCGCCCGACGCGGCCGCCCCGTCCCCTGGCTCCCCGGGCGCCGCGGGTGAGAAGCCTCGCGCGCACGAGCGGGCGGGCGCGCACGGAAAACAGGGAGACCGCGAAGGACACCGCCCGTCCGGGGAAACAGAAGCCAGGACCGAGTTCAGGACGGCGGCCGAGGCGGCGGCCGAGGCCGCGACAGCCGCCGGGGCGCGGACCGCTGCGTCGGGCGGGGCAGCGGCCGAAACGGCGGCCGACACGGGAGCCGTCGGTGTTCCGCCCAGATTCCGTCGGAACCGGGAGCACAAGGTCCTCGCCGGGGTGTGCGCGGGCCTCGGGCGGCACTGCGACATGGACCCGGTGATCTTCCGCATCACCCTCGCCGTGCTCTCCGCGACCGGCGGCATCGGCCTCATCTTCTACGGCTTCGCCTGGCTCTTCGTCCCCTACTCCGACGACGGGCAGAACGAGGTGCGCAAGCTCCTCACCGGCCGCGTCGACGGCCAGGCCCTCGCGGCCGTGCTGTTCGCGCTGGTCGGCTGCGGGGTGTTCCTGTCGATGCTGAACAACGGCAGCGTGCTGACCTTCGCCGTCGTCGTCTCCCTGCTCCTCGCGGGCGCCGGGTACTGGTCGCGGAACCGGGACTCCTCCGACGCCGACCCGCTCTCCGCGCAGGCCGTCGCCGACGCACCGCCGGAGGCCCAGGCGCCACCGGCCCCCACCGGCTACCCGTCCTGGTGGCGGGACCCCATAGTCAAGGACGGCACGCACGACGGCGGCACGGGCTATCTGTGGGGGCCGTGGGACGCCCGCGGCCGGGACATCACGACGGCCATCAACGTCGACCTGATCGGCCACACGCACCGCCCCGAGGGCATACGCACCCGGCGCGAGCCGTCCGCCGGACCACGCGGGCCGCGCTGGATCGGCGGCTGGCTCTTCCTGCTGGCCGTGCTCGCGGGCGGCCTCGTCACCCGGCTCGCGTGGGACGATCATCCGCTCGGCACCAGCCTGCAGGCCGGCCTGGCGGCGGCGCTCATCGTGCTCGGCGTGGGCATCGCGGTCAGCTCGTTCCTGGGGCGGACGGGGGCGGGATCGGTGTTCCTGGCGATCGTCACGGCGGGCCTGCTGGCCGGCACGGCCGTCATACCGAAGGACATCGGCACACACTGGATCGACATTACGTGGCAGCCGACGGCGGTGGCGGACGTCAGGACGGCCTACGACCTGGGCTCCGGTGAAGGCACGCTGGACCTGTCCCGGCTGGACGTGGTCAAGGGGCAGACCGTGAGCACCAACGCCGAGGTGGGGGCGGGCCGGCTGCGGGTGATCGTGCCGCGGGACGTGACCGTGAAGGTGAGGATCGATGTGGGGCTGGGAGACATCCAGCTTCCGGGTGACGACGAGAAGGACGTGGACGTGCAGCCGGGCAAGCACAAGGAGGTGACCCTGTCGCCGCTCTCGGGCAAGGCGGACGCCGGGACGATCGACCTCGACCTCCAGGTCGGAGTCGGACAGGCGGAGGTGGCCCGTGCTGCGTCATGAGTTCCGGCCCGGCAGGCTGGTCGCCGGCGCCTTCTTCGCCCTCGCGGGCGTCATCTACGCGGGTGACGCGGGCGGCCTCTGGGAAACGCCGTGGTTCGTGGTGATCCCCGTCGTCGTGGCAGGCCTGTGCCTCGCGGGCGCGACGGGCGTCGTGGCCCGGACCATACGCAGACGACACGGCCCGTCCCGCCACGCCGCCGCACCCGGGACCGGCCCCGGCGCCGACACGGACACAGCCCTCTAACCGCCGGCCCACAGGGCCACCGGGTTACAGGACCGCCAGGCCCCCAGGCCCTCGCAGGCCCGCAGGCCGCCGGGCCGGAGAGCCGCCACGCTGCTGGCGGCTGGCTGCGGCCTCCCGTGCCGTACGGGCGCGGGGCCGCACAGCCGCCGGCAACCCGCCCAGGCGGCCGTACAGACACAGGGCCGCAGGTCCGCCAGGCCGGCGTGCCTTGCGGCCGGCGCAAGGCCACCCGTGCCCTGCGGCCGTATGGCCGGCCGCCGGGACGCCCGGCTGCACGGCCATACGGGCACAGGGCCGATGGGCCAGGTGGGTTGCGTGTCGCGGGAGGCCGGTGGGGTCGACCGGGTCGGCCCGTCGGCCGGTGGGCCGGTGGGCCGGTGGGCCGGTGGGCCGGTGGGCCGGTGGGCCGGTGGGCCGGTGGGCCGGTGGGCCGGTGGGCCGGTGGGCCGGTGGGCCGGTGG
>NZ_JBITJV010000018.1:148469-194252 GCF_044460385.1 Streptomyces sp. NPDC050121
TGGGAGCGGTCGGCCGCACGGTCGGAGCGGTCAACCCGCGGTCGACCCGTCGGCCGGTCGGAGCGGCCAGCCGGTCGGCCCTGACGGTCGGGGGTGGGTCTAGGCCAGGCCTCCCGCTCGCTGTCGTCGTCGGCTTCGCCAGACCCCGTCGAGGGAGAGGACCGGGGCGCCGGCGAGGACGAGGGGCAGCCAGGCCATGAGGTAGGCGAGGTCGTTGCCGTAGTAGTACGGGTCCGAGGCCCAGCTCACCGTCAGCCACAGACTGAGCGAGATCAGCGCGCCGCCGAGCGCGGCGATTCGAGTGAGAAGGCCCAGCAGGGTGCCGATACCGACGGCGAGTTCCCCGAAGGCCATGGCGTAGCCGAAGCCGACGGGGCTCTTCAGGGCCATGTCGACCAGGGCCGGGATGGCCGAGGAGTCACGGGCGGCGCGCATGGTGTCGCCGATCGAGCCGGCGCCGCTGCCCTTCAGGAAGGCGCCGTCGGTGAGTTTGTCGAGGCCCGCATAGATGAAGGTGACGCCGAGGAAGATGCGCAGAGGAAGGAGGGCGTACCGGGTGGCGGTGTCACGCCAACTGCGGCCGCCGCCGTCTAGGTAAGGGGGGTAGGTGTCCATCCGCATGCCGTGAGTCATCGCCCGTAGCCGCCTCTCGCCCGGAGTGGTGGGACCCCTCAACAGACCTTACGTACGAAATGGGGGGTGCGCTCAACTGCTTGCACGGGCTTTCCGCCCACCAATTGACAGCACGGGTGCTCCATCCCGCCGGTTCGCCCCCCGCTGTTCACTCCCCGCCGGTTCACTCCCGCTGTTCACTCCCCGTCGTTCACTTCGCGTCGGTTCGCCCGTCGGTTCACTCACCGCCCGTTCTCCCCCGGCCCGTTCTCCCCCGGCCCGTTCTCCCCCGGCCCGTTCTCCCCTTCCCGTTCCCTCCCCCTCCCGTTCAGTCCGTCACGTCGATCACGTAGCGGTTCGTCTCCGTTCCCGCGGCTGTGACGACCTGTACTTCGACTCGGCCCGGTTCCACGTCCGCCGGGACGGGGACGGTGAGGACGGCGTCGGTCGGATTGCTGAAGCCGCCCGTGACCGGGACGAGGGGGACGTGGACGTGGACCGGGCCGATGCGGACGACCATGCGGGAGAGACGGTCCGCGGTCTGGGCGCCGGGCGGCACGAAGCCGGCGCCGCGGATCTCGATGTCGTCGCCGGTGCGGATCGGGGCGTCGAGGTCGCCGGCCTCGCGGGAGCGGACGACGGAGAGAATGACGGGACGGCCGCCCTCGGCGTACTTGCCGGCGAGGTAGGTCGCCGCCGAGACCAGGACGACGACGGCCAGGCCCCAGGGCAGGTCGGGGAGCTGGTCGGGGCGGCGGGCCAGCCGGACCGCGGCGAAGACGAGGGCGACGGCGACGATCACGACGTACTGGATGTCGGCGAAGGTGCCGCGGCCGGCGTCGTCGGTCAGCAGGTCGGCGGCGCGCGGGCGGTGGGCGCGGACCTTCTGGAGCCGCTGGGCGAGGACGCGCAGGCCGACCACCCGGCGCACCAGCACGGCGATCCCGCAGACCACGGCGAGGACGGTCACCACACCGGCGCCCCGGGCGAGGTCGAGGCCGGCGATCAGCGCGTCGCGTTGGGCGTGGTCGGAGGCGGCGGCGAGCCGTCCGACCAGGACCAGCACGGCGTAGGCGACGAGCAGGACCCAGGCGGCGGCGACCGCACGGGAGGTGGAGAGGCGGTTGTCCTCGCCGATCACCGGTGCGAGCGCCCCGCCGCGGGCCCGGTGGAACCAGGAGGCGGCGGTCAGCACGCCGGCGACGACGAGCGCGGCGAGGAGTCCGGCGGTGCGGGCGGCGGTCCAGCCCGCACCGATGGCGGTCAGGGACTGGACCAGCAGCAGCGCGACGACCGTCACCCATACGGTGACCGCCGTGCGGAACCACAGGCGGGCCAGCCAGGCCTCGCCCTCGGCGCGCCCGCGGTCGGCGACGAGTTCCGCGGACTGGGTGAGCTCCTCGGAGACCCACTGCCGGGAGGCGGACGCGGAGTGGACGACGGCGGCCGGCACACCCTGTCCAGCCGCGAACTCGTCCCGTTTCACCAGGAACGCGGCCACCGCGCGCCGGTGCCCTTCGCGTGCCCCGTGCGGGCAGTCCCCGCAGGTGCAGCCGCCGTCGTGCGCGCCCGCTCCCTGGCCAGGGACCATGCCCTGCCTCGCCTCCTGCACCGCCACGTCCGACGCCCGCCTTCCCCGCGACCCGATCGGATGGCGGCCCTGGAGAACCCGCTGCGGACCCCGCCCGCCACCCTGTGAACAACTCCCCTGTAATGACAGCGAATTGTGCCCTACGGCACACCCTGTCGTTTCCGGTAGGTGTGATCGGCGCGGGTGAAGCGGGGCGGGCCGTGTTGACCCGGCTGCGAGAATTTCCGTATGGCCGAGATCATCCAGCGTGACGGGACCTGGGCCTTCGACGGCACGACGGTCAGGATCACGCCGGGGCTGCATCGCTCCGTGCCGCTGTTCCGGCAGACGTACGGGGAGATCGCCGTGCCTCTGGAGGCGGTCGCCGGGATCGTCTACGAGCCCGAACGCAGGCGCGGCCGGCTGCGGATGCGGCTGCGCGAGGGCGCGGATCCGCTGTTGCAGGCGACGGGCGGTCGGCTGCCCGACGCGGCCGATCCCTATCGGCTCACGGTGGACATGGACCGCTCCGGGGTCGCCGAGTACCTGGCCGAGGAGATCCGGCACGCGCTGCTGCTCGAGCAGATTCCCCATGAGGCGACCAGGGCGTATCTCCTGCCGGGTCCGCCGGTTCCGGTCTCGGTGCGGTCGTCCGACGGGACGGTCTCCTTCGACGGCATCCAGGTGCGCGTCGACTGGGCGGACACCTCCGACCGGGTGAAGCGGGCGACCGGCCCGCGGGTGATCGACGTCGGGGATCTGGTGCAGGTCGAGTGGCTGCCCAACTCCGGTTACGAGGACGGTTTCCTGCGCTTCGTGACCCGCGAGACGGTGTTCTCGAAACTGCCGGCGGAGAAGGACCCGTACGCCTTGGACCTGTGGGGCAACGTGAGCCGCGACCTGCTGACGGCGCTGGTGGCGACCGCGGTCACCGCCCGTCTCCCGCACCCCTCAGCCCGCGCGCACACCGAACTCGGCCACGAGGACGCGGGCGAGGGTGAGCGCGCGGGCGCGGGTGCGGGAGACGACCGGTTCCGCCGGGCGGCCGCGGCCCACGTGCCCCGGGCCGACCACCACGACGTACTGCTGCGCCGGCTGCGCGAACTGGGCGAGCTGCACCGGGACGGGGTACTGACGGACGAGGAGTTCGCGAGGACGAAGGCGGTCGTCCTTCGGGGTTTCTGAGACCGGACGCCCCTTGAACCCCCGTTGAATCCCCCGTACTCAGCTCACTCAGCTCACTCAGCTCAACAGGTCCGGTTCGCTGCGGCTGATGTCCTGCCAGAGCGGCTGGTAGTTGATCCAGGCCACCAGGTCGCCGCCGAGCTGTTCCCGGGTCGCCACCGCCGCCCGATGGTCGATCAGGACGGGCCGGCCCGCCGCCCGCGCGGTCAGCTGGACCTGGCTGGAGCGTTCCATCGACAGGAACCACCAGGCGGCCGCGTCGACGGAGTCGCCGACCGTCAGCAGGCCGTGGTTGCGCAGTACGAGCGCCTTGTGGGAGCCGAGCGCGGCCGCGATGCGCCGCCCTTCACCCGCGTCGACGGCCACCCCGGTATAGGCGTCGTAGAGGGCGTGGTCCTCGTAGAACGCGCAGCTCTCCTGGGTGATGGGGTCGAGGAGTTCGCCGAGCGCGGCCAGGGCGCGGCCGTGGACCGAGTGGCAGTGAGCCACGGCGACGACGTCGGGGCGGGCGGCGTGGACCTGCGCGTGCACGGTGAAGGCGGCCTGGTTGACGTGGTAGCGGCCCTCGACGACCTGTCCCTCGGCGTTGGCCAGCACCAGGTCGCTGACGGTGACGTGCTTGAACGGCATCCCGAACGGGTTGACCCAGAAGCAGTCGCTGAACTCGGGGTCGCGGGCGGTGATGTGCCCGGAGACGCCGTCCTCGAAGCCGAGCCGTCCGAAGATCCGCACCGCCCCTGCCAGCCGTTCCTTGCGGTGCCTGCGCTCGTCCTCCGTCGAGTCGTGCATCGGCGGCATCGCGAACTGCAGCCGGTCGGTGGGCAGCGGGGCAGGCGGCGTGGGCCCGTGCATCGGTCCTCCAGCACTGGGTTGCTTTACGACGCGGAAGTTACCGTCGGTCAGTGCAAAAGGGCAGAGCTGTTATGCAAAGATGACGATTTCCGTCACCTTCGGAGCACGTCTTGAGCATCGCCGACCGCCACATCACCTCCCTCATGCGTCAGATCTCGACGCGCAACGCCATCGAGCTGGTCCATCCCTTCGCCGAGTTGCAGACGTTCGGTGCACTGGTCTACATCGCCGAGTGCTACGGCTTCCGGTACGAGAGCGTGCGTCTGGTCGGCAAGCAGCGCATCCTGCACGTCCAGCTGGTGCGCGACCCCAGCCCGTGGGCGCGGCAGCGGGCCGCGGCGAACTCGGCGGCCTTCCCCGACCCGGGCCCCGGCCGGCCCGTGCCGGGCATGTACCTGGGCTCGCTCACCCCGGTCCCCGAGGCCCAGCCGGACGTCGACCTGATCACGGCGCTCATCCGCCACGACGCCCTCGGCGCGGCCGCCAACCGCAGGCAGCTGCAGTTCATCGGCTGGGGCTCGGCGGTGCTGTTCCTGCTGATAGCCGTGCTGACCGGCGTGTACGCCGTGCTGCTCCCGCTCGCCGTGCTGATGCCGGCGTTCATGCTGGGCGCGCTGCGGGTGAACACGAGCCGACGCGCGAAGCTGGCCAAGCAGCTCACGGCGGCCGGGTGCACGCCGGTGCGGGGCGCGGCGGGGTCGGAGCGGTATGTGCGGCCGGTGCCGCAGGGATTCTGACCCGACGTCCTGACCCGACGTCCTTCCCGACGTCCTGACCCGACGTCCTGGCTATACCTGGGCTATACCGGACAGAAGATGTCGGGTATCGGCGTCAGACTCGCCGTATGACAGCGAACTGGGCGGTCTTCGCCGCCGACGAACCCGCACTCGCGAAGGTCGCCGAGGACCGCTTCGGGGCTTTCACGCATCACGTCCTCGCCACTCTCCGCAAGGACGGCTCCCCGCGCACCACCGGTATCGAGGTCCGTTTCCTCGGCGGTGAGCTGTGGCTCGGCATGATGCCGGGCTCGCTCAAGGCCCTCGACCTGCGCCGGGACCCTCGCTTCGCCCTCCAGGCCAACCCGGGCGAGGGCACCGGGATGGGCGGGGGCGACGTACGGATCGCCGGTCGGGCCGTGGAGGTGGTGGACGGGGCGGCGAAGGCGGCGTACGTGAAAGAGGTGGAACCGCCGGAGCCGTTCCACCTCTTCCGCACCGAGCTGACGGAGGTCGTGCGGACCTACGTCGAGGACGACACGTATCTGGTCGCCCAGGTCTGGAAGCCCGGAGAGCCGGTGCGCACTCTCAAGCGGACCTGAACCCCGTGGAGGGGGTCACTCCCACTCGATGGTGCCCGGCGGCTTCGAGGTCACGTCGACGACGACACGGTTGACGTCACGCACCTCGTTGGTGATCCGGGTGGAGATCTTCGCCAGGACGTCGTAGGGCAGGCGGGACCAGTCGGCGGTCATCGCGTCCTCGGAGGAGACCGGGCGCAGGACGATCGGGTGGCCGTAGGTGCGGCCGTCGCCCTGGACACCGACGCTGCGCACGTCCGCGAGCAGGACCACCGGGCACTGCCAGATCTCCCGGTCGAGACCGGCGGCCGTCAGCTCCTCGCGGGCGATGGCGTCGGCGTCGCGCAGCAGGTCCAGGCGGTCCTTGGTGACCTCGCCGACGATCCGGATACCGAGGCCGGGACCCGGGAACGGCTGACGCTGGACGATCTCCTCCGGCAGGCCGAGTTCCTGGCCGACCATCCGGACCTCGTCCTTGAACAGCTTGCGCAGCGGCTCGATCAGCTGGAACTCGAGGTCCTCCGGCAGGCCGCCCACGTTGTGGTGCGACTTGATGTTCGCCGTGCCGGTGCCGCCGCCGGACTCGACGACGTCCGGGTACAGCGTGCCCTGGACGAGGAACTCCACGGCCGGGCCCTCGTCGGCGATGATCTCCGCCTGGGCCTGCTCGAAGACGCGGATGAACTCGCGGCCGATGATCTTCCGCTTCTCCTCGGGGTCGCTGACCCCCTTGAGAGCGGTGAGGAAACGCTCCTCCGCGTCGACGACCTTCAGCTGGACGCCGGTCGCGGCCACGAAGTCCTTCTCGACCTGCTCGGTCTCGCCCTTGCGCATCAGACCGTGGTCGACGTAGACGCAGGTCAGCTGGGAGCCGATGGCCTTCTGGACGAGGGCGGCGGCGACCGCGGAGTCCACGCCGCCCGAGAGACCGCAGATGGCGCGCTTGTCGCCGACCTGCTCGCGGATGGCCGCGACCTGCTCCTCGATGACGTTGCCCGTGGTCCAGGACGGGGTGAGCCCGGCGCCTCGGTAGAGGAAGTGCTCCAGCACCTGCTGGCCGTGCGTGGAGTGCATGACCTCGGGGTGGTACTGGACGCCGTACAGCTTCTTCTCGTCGTTCTCGAAGGCGGCGACCGGGACGACGTCCGTGGACGCCGAGACGGAGAAGCCCTCGGGAGCAGCGGAGCAGGCGTCGCCGTGCGACATCCACACGGCCTGCTCGGCCGGGGTGCCCTCGAAGAGGGTGGAGGACGAGCGGGAGACGTGCAGGTCGGTGCGGCCGTACTCACGGGCACCGGTGTTGTCGACGGTGCCGCCGAGGGTCTGCGCCATCAGCTGGAAGCCGTAGCACATGCCGAAGACGGGGACGCCGGCCTCGAAAAGGGCGCGGTCGACGGTCGGGGCGCCCTCCTCGTACACGGACGAGGGGCCGCCGGAGAGGATGATCGCCGCCGGGTTCTTGGCGAGCATCTCCTCGACCGGCGTGGTGCTCGGCACGATCTCGCTGTAGACCCGCGCCTCGCGGACTCGACGGGCGATGAGCTGGGCGTACTGCGCGCCGAAGTCGACGACCAGGACGGTGTCGGGGGCGGCGGCAGCGGGAGTCGCTGATGACACGGGGGCCTTCCGGCGGTGGGCGGGGTCTCTGTGCTGGCCAATTCTACCGAGGTGGGCGTGGGTCCGGGCCCGTGCCCGCACAGCCGCCTCGTCTCAGGATGCGAACCGCCTTGGACCTCGCCCGACGACACTGCATACTGGCCGCATGCTTTCGCACACGACCTTCGTCTTTACCTATGGCAACCGGCCCACCGGCTGCCATGGTCGTGCTGCTTGAGCAACTGACAAGCGACTTCCCAGGCGCCCCGGGCCGACAAGGTCCGGGGCGCCTGGTGTTTTCCGGATCCTGTCGCTCCGGGGCGTCCCACCGAACCGACGAGGAGCCCCCATGACCGCCACCGACGTGACCGGCGCCCGTACCCCCGAGGCCGCCGACGTGATCACCGGCGCACGCGCACGCATCGACGCCCTGGACGACCGGATCATCGGGCTGATCCAGGAACGGATGGCGGTGTCCGCCGTCGTCCAGGAGGCGCGGATCACCTCCGGCGGGCGGCGGGTGAACCTCTCCCGCGAGATGGAGATCCTCAGCCACTACAGCGAGGCGCTGGGCAAGCCGGGTACGTCCCTCGCCATGACGCTCCTGGAGCTGTGCCGGGGTCGCATCTGAGTTCGGGCGGCCTCTCACCCGTACGGCGCGTGACTGCCCCAAGGACGGTGTCGTTGGTCCCGGTGTCCGCTCCAGCCAGGGGCGGGCCCGTAAGAACCACGCGTGGCTCGCTGGAGCGATGAGGCGTGCGGATCGTGCCGTGCGTCGTGGGACCTCGCTCCGGAAAGGTGACCGGACGGCAGGGGACAGCAGCCCGGTCACCCAAGAGAACGGCCGGCCTCGGGGACGCCCGGGGCCGACCGGCGGAAATTGCAAAAATGCACAAGGGCTGGGTCAAACGGTTGCGGGGGCCGCGCTCATCCAGCACGATGCGTAGAAAGCTCCATTTCGACCCTGCAGGGCGGTGCACGCCACTCGGTCTTGCACTGCACTCGACAAGCCAGCGGCGCAACCCCCCGGCGCCGCTCCCAGGCACCGGCGCTGCCCTGACGCCGGTGCTGACGATGACGAAGGGCCTCGCGGATTCCGTCCCGCGAGGCCCTTCGCCATGTCCGGGCGAGCGGTCGGGCGAAAGGCCGGGAAGTGGACCCGGGACGTGGACCCGGGAAGCGGACCCGGGAGGGGACCCAGGAAGAGGACCCGGGAGGGGACCCAGGAAGAGGACCCGGCAAAGGTCATGGATTTCTCAAAACTTTCGCCGATCTTTCACGCTATGCACACATCGAGCCTCTTAGAGATCACATCGAGCCAAACAGCGCTTGGTCAACTTTTGGCCAGTGCTTGATCCCGTTAGATCGCCCCATCCGCCCCGCGCTCATCGGAACCTCCGATGAATCGCACAGGTGGCGGACAGACAGGGGGGATCGCAGGTGGCGATCAAACGGAGAACGGTCTTCGTCATAGGGGTGGCGACCGCCGCCCTGGCCGCGGGCACCACCATGGTCCAGGCCGCACTGACCGACAACATGTACCCGACCAGTAACTACTTCCACACCTGTTTCGACGGCGACATGGGCGACGGGTTCTGCCAGACGGACAACAAGACCCTCACCCTCTACAGGGAGGGCAGTCTCTCCTCGGCCGAGAAGAACACCATCGCCCGTGCGGCGAAGGACTACTTCGGGCCGACCGACCTCGTCGTGAAGATCCAGTCCTCGGGTGTCTACCGGGGCGGCGCGGAGACCGACGTCATCTACAAAGCGAAGACCCTCTCGCGCGGGAAGATCGGCATCACCTGGTGTGACGACGCCGTCGACGCGAAGAAGTGCGACCAGCACTACATCGTCTTCAACAAGGACCACACCGGAATCGGCTCGGTCAACAAGTCGGACGCCTGCCACGAGACCGGGCACGCCGTCGGCCTGACGCACGGCCCCGACGCCAGCCCCCGGCTCGGCCTGTACGACGACCGCCTCGGCTGCATGTCGTACAACGACGTCTACAAGCTCGGCGCCAACAACAAAGAGAACATCAACGCGACCTACTGAGGTCCGTCCGGATCTGGCGAGAACAGTTCACATCTGACGAGCTGACCAGGGGGAATCTCGTGGCAATGAGCACCAGAAGAAAAGTGACGGGGACCGTGCTGGGCGCCGCCGTGGCCGGTGTCCTGATCGGTTCGGCCGCGCTCGTCCCGTTCACGGACGACGCGCACGCCGATGCGGCGGGCCGGCGCGGCGACGTCGTCCTCGGCGAGTCGAAGGACGCCATCCCCTCCCGCACCGCGAGCGACTGGGTCTCGTACGGCGACCAGGCGGCGGTCGTCCATGTGGCCGCCGAGCACGAAGGGGTCGCCGACAGCGAGGAGACCGCGGCCGGCGAGGGGTATCTGTCCCGGACGATCGACCTCCAGGTCAAGGAGCGCGTGTGGTCGCGGTCCGGGGCCACCGCCCTGCCCGACAGCCTGTCGATCATCGCCGACGGCTGGGAGTTCAAGGAGGGCGACAGCAAGCTCCGGGTGAGCTCGCAGGACGCCTCCCGCATGGAGGTCGGGCATGACTACCTGGTCTCGTTCGCCCACTTCTCCGACGGGGAGTGGTCGACGCTGGGGACCGGCGCCATCCTGCCCTACGACGGCAACGAGGTGGGCCAGGGCGAGTACGAGGGCACGACGGTCACCGCCTCGGCGTACCGCTCGACGATGGCGGCCCGGCTGGTCAGCGGGGTGGCCGAGCCCCTCACCTACCAGGCGGCCGGCAAGACCGCGGCCGGTGTCAAGACGCTGCTGACCAGCGCCACGCCCGACGCCACCGCCGCACAGAACTACGCCCTCGACGCGGTGGCCCGGGCCCGGCTGGTCGCCAAGGCCGCCGCGGCCGCGGCGGCGGCCTCGGACACCTTCTGCCGGGTCGCGGCGCCGCTCGCGACCGACGCCGGCAGCAAGTACTCGCCGGGTGAGCTCTCGGACATCGTGGGCGACCTGGCCGGGATGACGGAGACGCCGGCGGACGCCACGATCCTGCGGGCCTACGCGGCGCAGCTGCGCTCCGGCGACACGTCCACCTGGACCGCCAGCACCATCCGCAGGACGGCGGCCACCCGGATCGGGCGCGCCTGCACCATCGACGTCGGCGACCTCCTGCCGAACGACACGGGCGACACGGAGTAACCGGCGCGGAGTGACCGGCATGAAGTGACCGGCGCGGAGTGACCGGCGCGGAGTGACGGATGCGAGTCGTGGCCCGAGCGTTCGGGCCACGACTCGGCCGGGGGCCGTGCTCCCCGAACGAACAGAGGCCTCGCGGCGTCACAGTGGCGACCTGCTGTACCGACCAAGGGGGAGTCCCGTGGCCATGACCACGCGAACGAAGATCACGGGGGTCGTGCTGGGCGCGGCCCTCGCCGGCGCGCTCGCGCTCGTCCCGCTGACGGACGACGGCCCCGGCCCCGGCCACGACACCGGCCACGACTCCGCCGCCACAGGCGCCACCGCAGGCGGGAACGTCGTGCTCGGCGAGTCGGAGAAGGAGGCCGTGCCCTCGTTCACCGCGACCGACTGGGTGTCGCACGGCGACCAGGTCGCGGTCGTCCGGGTCACGGCCGAGCACGAGCGGCGCGAGACCTCGAGCGCGGACTCAAGCGCGGACCCGGGCAAGGACTCGGGCGAGGACTCGGGTGACGGCTCGGGTGACGGCTCGGGCGAGGACTACCTGTCGCGGACGGTCGACCTCCGGGTCGACCGACGACTCTGGACCCGCGCCGGCGCGCCGGCGCTGCCGGCCACCGTGTCGGTCACCGCCGACGGATGGCAGCTGAAGGACGGCGCGAAGAGGGAGGTGGGGTCGCGGGACTCCTCGCGGCTGGAGGTCGGCCACGACTACGTGGTCGCGTTCGGACACTTCTCCGACGGAGGGTGGGCCCCGCTCGGTTCGGGCGCCGTCCTGCCCTGCGACGGCGGTCGGATCGGCGAGGGCGAGTTCCAGGGGGAGACCGTCACCGCCGACGCCTACCGCTCGGCGCTGCGGCAGCGGCTGATCCCCGGCGACGAGGAGCCGGTGGCGTACCGGGCCGCGGGGAAACCGGCCGCCGGCGTCCAGGGGATCCTGCGGGGCGCGAAGCCGACCGGTGGCTGAATCCGACCCGCCACCCGACCCGCCAAAGGTGTGATGCGCGCCACATAAAGATCCTGTGAGCCCAGGGCAACTGTTCACAGGCTTCACCTGTCACACCTACTGAAACAAGGCCCACTCCCACACCCCCATGCGGAAGGCCTCCCCCCAACCGGATCGACCCGAGGTCTTCATGAAGCTTCGCCGCACGATGGTGACCATGGCCGCGACCGCTGTCATCGCGCCGCTCGCCCTGCTGTCCGCGCCCGCCGCCTTCGCGGAGGAGAACGGCACGTCCTCCCCGAGCCCGACCGCGACGGAGACCGTCACCTCCACGCCGTCCACGGCCGACTCGAACACCCCGGGCACGTCCGGCTCCCCGACCGACACCACGTCGCCGTCCTCGTCGTCCTCGTCGGACGGCGGCGCGAAGACGTCCGGTACGCCGTCGGACACCACGTCGCCGTCCGCGACCGGCTCGGGCACGGCCGGCGCGAGCGCTTCGGCAAGCGCGGACGACGGCGGGTTCGACCCGTACACGGACTGCAAGAGCGTCGACCTGGACAAGAACCTCTCGGCGACGATCAGCGGCCTGCCGAGCAAGATCGTCGCCGGTTCCGGCTGGCACGACTTCACGTACGAGGTGGAGAACAACTCCGACGTCGACTTCAAGAACGTGTACATGGCCACGTTCCTGGAGTACTCCGACGACACGGACGCCTGGCTGTCCGAGGGCCTCGCCGTCGTCCAGGTCAAGGAGGACGGCAAGTGGACCAACGCCTACCAGGACTCCTACGAGGACGAGGACGGCAAGACCGTCAACGTCACCGGTTCCTTCGTGGGTCTGCTGGACGAGCTGGAGAAGGACTCCTCCGCCACCCTCGACCTGCGGGTGAAGGTCGGCGCGAAAGCTCCGGCGGGCTCCTCGCTCGCGATGAGCGAGGCCGTCTACGTGGGCGACAAGGCCGACTGCCACTACAACGGTGACGAGTACGACGTCCAGATCCTCGCCGCCGGCGGCGACGCGGGCGGCGCCGGCGACGCCAAGCCGAACGGCGACAAGCCCACCAGCGGCACCGGCGCCCGGCCCCAGGGCAGCGCCAAGCCGATCAGCGGCAGCCTCGCCTCGACCGGCTCCAGCTCCGCGCTGCCGATGATCGGACTGATCGGCGGGGTCACCGTGATCGCCGGCGCGGGCGCGGTGTTCGCCGCACGCCGCCGCAAGGTGGGCTCGCACGCGTAACACGTCTTGACGGTCCGAGGACCGGAGGACCAGCGAAGGGACCTGCGCTCGGAGGGGGGCGCAGGTCCCTTCGCCCATTCCCTGGGCCGGTGGCCCTACTCCTTGGGCGGGACGGCCGGCATGCCCAGGAAGGGCAGGCGCAGCGCGCCGAACGCCTCCGCCGGGACCGCCGGGCTGACCGGCTCCACCGGCTTCAGCCGCTCGTACGCCGTTCCCTGTGCCGGGCGTGGGTCCGTCTCGCCCTTGTTGGGCCAGTACGACATCGCCCGCTCGGCCTGCGCGGTGATGGTGAGGGAGGGGTTCACGCCCAGGTTGGCGGAGACCGCGGCGCCGTCGACGACGGAGATGCCGGGGTGGCCGTAGAGGCGGTGGTAGGGGTCGATGACGCCGGTCTCGCGGGAGTCGCCGATGGGGCAGCCGCCGAGGAAGTGGGCGGTGAGTGGGGTGCCCATCAGCTCTCCGACGTTGGAGCCGGCGAAGCCGTTGATGTCGGCGGCGATCGCGGAGGCGGCCTCGGAAGCGGCCCTGATCTGCTTGGGGTTGGGGGCGCCATGCCCTTGACGCGCCGTCAGCAGACCCTTGCCGACGCCGTCCGGTTTCAGGTAGGTCGTCAGCGAGTTGTCCAGGGACTGCATGACCAGGCCGATGATGGTCCGCTCCGACCAGCGGCGGTTGGACAGCGAGCGCAGGACGAGCAGGGGGTGACGGACGGCGTTCGCCAGCCAGCCGGCGACCCTCGACGAGCCGTCCGCGTAGGGCACTTGGAGGATCGACAGGCCGCCCATCGAGTTGGAGCCCTTGCCGTAGCGGACGGGTTCGATATGGGTGTCGGCGTCGGGGTGGATCGAGGAGGTGATGGCGACGCCGCGCGTGAAGTCCGCCTTCGGCGCGCCGGTCGCCTTGCGGTAGCGGCGGTCGTCGGTCTGCGCGCCGACCAGGGCCTCGGAGTTGGTGCGGGTCAGCTCGCCCAGCCGATGGGAGAGGTGGGGGAGTTGGCCGCCCGCCTTCATGCGGTGCAGGAGGGTCTGGGTGCCGTACGTCCCGGCGGCGAGGACGACCCGGCGGGCCTTGAAGATCCGGCCCTTCGCCTTGCGGCGGTCGTCGGTGGGGAGGGTGGCGACGGCGTAGCCGCCCTGTGAGTCGTCCGTGACGGACACGACCGTCGTCATCGGGTGCACGACCGCGCCCGCCTGTTCGGCGAGGTGGAGGTAGTTCTCGTTCAGGGTGTTCTTCGCGCCGTGCCGGCAGCCGGTCATGCACTCGCCGCACTCGGTACAGGCGGTGCGGTCGGGGCCGACGCCCCCGAAGTAGGGGTCGGGCACCTGCTCCCCCGGCCTCGCCTTCACGCCTGTGCCGTCCGCGTCCTCGCCGTCGCCGAAGAACACGCCGACCGGCGCCATGTGGAAGGTGTCACCGACGCCCATCCGCTCCGCGGCCGCCTTCAGGTGCACGTCGGAGGGGGTGATGGTCGGGTTGAGGCGTACGCCGAGCATGCGGCGCGCCTGGTCGTAGTACGGCTTCAGCTCCTCCTGCCAGTCGGTGATGTCACGCCACTGGGGGTCGTCGAAGAAGGGCTTGGGCGGTACGTAGAGGGTGTTGGCGTAGTTCAGGGAGCCGCCGCCCACGCCCGCGCCGGCCAGCACCATGACGTTGCCCAGCAGGTGGATGCGCTGGATGCCGTACAGGCCCAGTCCGGGGGCCCAGAGGTAGTTCTTCAGGTCCCAGGAGTTCTTCGGGAGTGCCTCGCGGGTGAAGCGGCGGCCGGCTTCCAGGACGCCGACGCGGTAACCCTTTTCCGTCAGCCGCAGGGCGGTCACGGAGCCGCCGAAGCCGGATCCGACGACGATGACGTCGTAGTCGTAGTCATCGTCGTGGGCGCGGGAGTGGGCGGGGGCGGGGGCTTGGGCGTGGGCGTCCTGGGGCACGTGCTCTCCTCGTTGAGAACGGGCGGGGTTCTGGGGCGTGTTGCGCCCTAAGGCCTGTCCGGCGGAGCATGCCGCAGACGCGGGGAATGGCACGCCCTCCTCCGCCTTGCAGGTGGCCGCACCATCCCCCGCTCACCTGCATCGATCAGGCACCGCTGCTTTCCTGCGACCTGATCCGCCGGACAGGCCCTAGCGCAGCCGGAGTGCCTTCATCACCTTCAGGCTCCGGCTCATGAACTCCGCGTACTTCGCGTCGTCCATGCCCAGCGCCGGGGCCAGCGGCAGCAGACGCTGCTGGGCGACCGTCTGGGCCTCCGTGTACTTGAGGATGCCCTCGGAGCCGTGGCGGCGGCCGAGGCCGGACTCCTTCATGCCGCCCATGGGGGACTGGACGCTGCCGTAGGCGGCGGCATAGCCCTCGTTGACGTTCACGGTGCCGGCCCGCACGCGGGAGGCGACGTCGCGGCCGCGGCGGCCGTCCTTCGTCCACACCGACGAGTTCAGGCCGTACGGCGTGGCGTTGGCCTGCTCGATCGCCTCGTCGTCGGTCTTGAAGCGGTAGATGGAGACGACCGGGCCGAAGGTCTCCTCCGTGCACACCGACATCGGCTCGGTCACACCGTCGAGGATGGTCGGCTCGAAGAAGTACGGGCCGATGTCCGGGCGGGCGACACCGCCGGCGACGACCTCGGCGCCCTTGGCGACGGCCTCGTCCACGTGCCGGGTCACCGTCTCCAGCTGGCGCTCGCCGACCAGGGAGCCCATGTCGGCGCCGTAGGCGAGGGAGGTGCCGAGGCGCATGGCCCTGGTGCGGGCGGCGAAGCGCTCGACGAAGGCGTCCGCGATCGACTCGTGGACGTACAACCGCTCGATGGAGATGCAGAGTTGACCGGCGGAGGAGAAGCAGGCGCGGACGGCGCCGGCCGCGGCCTTCTCGATGTCGGCGTCATCGAGGACCAGCATGGCGTTCTTGCCGCCGAGTTCGAGGGAGACGCCGACGAGACGGGCGGCGGCGCCCTGGGCGACCTCGCGGCCGGTGCGGGTGGAGCCGGTGAAGGACACGTAGTCGGCGTGCTTGACGACCTCCGGGCCGACGACCGGGCCCTCGCCGAGGACGACCTGGAAGACGTCGGCGGGCAGGCCGGCCTCGACGAGCAGGTCACGGGCCCACAGGGCGGTCAGGCAGGTCTCGGTGTCGGGCTTCATGACGACCGCGTTGCCCGCGACGAACGCGGGGAGCGCATCGCCGACCGACAGCTCCAGCGGGTAGTTCCAGGGCGCGATCTGGCCGACGACGCCGCGCGGGTGGCGCAGTTCGGTGACCTTCGTCAGGGTCGGCATGGCACCGGCGTGCCGCTTGGGGCGCAGGTAGTAGGGGGCCCTGCGGCCGTAGTGCCGTGCGGCGACGGCGACGGCCTGCACCTCCTCGTGGGCGTGCAGGCGCGCCTTGCCGGTCTCCAGCTGGATCAGGTCGAGCACCTCGGCCTGACGGGCCAGTATCAGATCGTGGAAACGGAGCAGGACGGCGGCGCGCTCCCGCACGGGCGTGCGCGCCCAGACGGCCTGCGCCCTGCGGGCCGTCTCGTAGGCCCGCTCCACGTCCGCCGGGGTGGACTCTGGCAGGTCGGCCAGCTTCTCGCCGGTGAACGGTGTGTGGTTGGCCGTACGGCCGGAGCCGGTCACGCCCTTGGTGAGCTGGGCGACCAGCTCCGGCGTGACCACGTCGGCGGCGGTGCGGACACCGGTGGGGGTGGGGGCGATCGGGTTGGTGCCGGTCTTGGCCGACATCTTGTCCGGCGTCGTTTCCGGTGTTGCTTCCGGCGTCGTTTCCGGGGCCTGCGAGTCCGTCATGAGGCGCAGGGTATGACGTGGGGAAGACTTTGGGTACCCGCCGGTAATACGGTTTCACCGACCGCACACACGACGCCAGCGTTCACTGGCAACAAACCTGCTGATCAGGGCGTCGGGTCAGGTCGTTCACCGAGCTCCAGGCGGTCGCGGGCCTGCTTGAACACGGCGGTGCCCTGCTTCTCGTCCGGGGTGCCCTTGGGCATGTCGACGCGCAGTTCGTACAGGCGGGCGTCGGCGGTGCGGACGAAGAGCTCCATGACGCGGGTCGGCGTGTCGTCCAGTCCGTAGGTGGTGTCGGCGAGGGCGGCGTCGTATCCGTGGAAGGTGGTGCGGGTGGTCTGGGTGCGCGCGTCGGGGGCGTGGCCCCGCCAGGTCTCGTGTGCCTGGGCCGCCAGCGCCATCGGCGCGGCGGGCGCCCGATCCCACTGCCTGAGCCGTACGTCGACGGCGCCCGCCGAGTAGACCACCTGGCGGGGCTGCCGACCGGCGGCGCCCTGCCGGGCGGACTCCCGGTACGGACTCGGGAGGGTGAGCACGGCGTCCATTGCGTCCTCCCGGTGGGCGACCCAACGCGCCCGCGCGGGGGCAGGCTCCGACGGGGCGGCCGGCGCCGAACTGGCGTAGGTCACCGTCCGCTCCCCGTCCGCCCCGCTCGCGCCCTCCCCCGGGAGGAGGGAGGTTCCCAGCCAGGCCCCGCCGACGAGGACCCCGGTGAGCAGCGCGAGGGCGAGGGGGCGGTGGTGGAGGATGCGGTGGTGAAGGGGACGCCGGGGCCGCGGGATCGGGGTGGGGCGCGGCCCCCCGGTCTGCAGCGTCCCGACCCGAAGCGTCCCGACGTCGTCCCCGAGCTCGCGCAGGCTCCCCGCGTCCTGAGGCACGGTGTCCTTCCCCGCTCCCTCCGCCACGGGGAAGGACGCGGATCCGCCCTCGGCCGCCCGCTCCAGCGCGCCGGCGGTCTCCTCGGCGGTGGGGCGGTCGTTCGGGTCGCGGGTCAGAAGGGCGGTGAGAAGAGGTGCGAGGGGGCCGGCCTGTTCCGGCTCGGGTGGGTCCGTGGCGAGGATCGCGGCGAGCGTGGACTCCGGGGTCGGGCGGCGGAACGGCGAGTGGCCCTCGACGGCCGTGTAGAGGAGGACGCCCAGCGACCACAGGTCGGAGGCCGGTCCCGCGCCACGACCGGACATCCGCTCGGGCGCCACGAACTCCAGCGAGCCCAGGAACTCTGCGTCGGCGGTGAGGGACTCCTCGCCCTGGACGTGCGCGATGCCGAAGTCTGTGAGGACGACCCGGCCGTGAGGGTGCCCCCGGTCCGGCGAAGCCGGGAGCGGGGCAGGCCCGAGCAGGACGTTGGCGGGCTTCACGTCCCGGTGGACGATCCCGACGGCGTGCGCGGCACGCAGGGCGCCCAGCACGCCGAGGCCGACACGGGCCGCCTCGGCGGGTTCCAGCGGGCCGCGCCTCAGCACCTCGTGCAGGGACTCGCCCCGGATCAACTCCATGACGATCCAGGGCAGTCCCCCATCGGGGCCGGCCCCGTCCTCCTCGACCACCACGTCGTGAATGGTGACGGCGCAGGGATGGTCGACGCGGGCGGCGGCCCGGGCCTCGCGGTAGAGGCGGTGGGCGGCCCGACGGTGGGACTCGTCCTCGGGGTCGCCGGCCAACCGGGGCTGCTTGACGGCGACTTCGCGTTCCACGAGCTCGTCGCGGGCCCGCCAGACGGTGCCCATGCCACCGGAGCCGATGCGTTCGAGCAGCCGGTAACGCCCGCCCACTATCCGTCCCTTGGCGCCGCCGGGATCACCGTCGTTGCTCATGCCTCCATGACTACCACGATCCCCCTCACCCCCACCGCCCCACAGCGAACCCTCCCGTCCCCG
The DNA here is from genome assembly GCF_044460385.1 of Streptomyces sp. NPDC050121. Taxonomy (NCBI): domain Bacteria; kingdom Bacillati; phylum Actinomycetota; class Actinomycetes; order Kitasatosporales; family Streptomycetaceae; genus Streptomyces; species Streptomyces sp. NPDC050121. The sequence continues at coordinate 166,597 of NZ_JBITJV010000018.1, forward strand.
ACCGCCGCACCTCCACCACACCCGACCCGACGAAGTGCGTCGGTATCACCAACTCACCCTCGTCCGCCGCCCGTTCGAGGACCCGGGCGCGACTGGCAGCCGCCCGGCCGGGGTCGAGGCAGAAGCAGCTGCTGCACTCCGGCCGCAGCACCTGCACCGGGTTGTGCAGTCCGGCCCGGTGCACGGGCGCGACACTGTCCTCGTGGACCAGCCGGTCGTCCTCCCCCACGCCACCGCCGTGGCCGCCTGCCGGACCGAAGTAGCTGTCGTCGGCGGCCGGGAGGAGGTAACGGGCCCGGGGGAAGGCCGGCGTCCACTCCCCCGCCGCGTAGGCTTGTCGAGGGCCAGGCCGGCGGTCGTCGTGCGGGCCGCCTCGCGGCCGTTCCTACCGTGTCACGAACGTGTCGACGGCGACGTCGAAGTACTCCCGCGCCTCCCGCACCTTCCCGACCGGAGCCGACACCCACACGTCGTACAGCCGCCCGCTCTCCTCCCAGCACAGGTCGTACGTGTGCCGGGGGCCCTCCGCCGCGCTGAAGCCGTCCCAGGTGAACTCCCAGAGGGCGGCGGGGCGTCCGCCGTGTGTGGACTTCGTGACCCGGCCGTCGTGGTAGCCGGGGTTGGTGTCCGCACCCTTGGCCGCCGCCCGCTCCATCACGCTCAGCGGGCCGCCCGGTTGCGGGTCGGCGATCTTGACGCCGAGACGGAAGACCTGCCCCGGGGACATGTAGAAGACCCGCTCGCCCTGCGGCACCCGCGTGAAGCCGTCCGGCACGGCGAGCGCGAACCCGCCGGGGTCGTCGGCCACGCGGTAGCCCGACGGCGCGGAGGGCCCGCGGGTCCCCCCGACGGGCTGCACGGGAACCGCCGTGGAGGAAGGGGGGAAGGCTGCGGAAGAGGAGGGTCGGGGGGTGGGTGTGGGCGCAGGGCTCGTCGTACCGCCGGCCGAACCGCTCGCCGTACCGCTCGTCGACGCACCGGTCCCCGGTGCCGAACTCGTGGGCGTGCGCCCTCCGTCGCCGTCCTTCCCGTTCATCAGCAGCGCCGCCGCCGACACGCCCGCCCCCGCCATCGCGGCGACCAGCAGCGCGGCCACCAGCACCCCCCGCGTCGAGCGCTCCCGGGCGGGCGGGTCCGGCTGTGGCCGGGGAAGATCGGCCTGGGTCGGCGTGTAGCCGGACGACACCGGCTGCGGCGTCCGCCCGGTCTCCAGGTAGGCGCGCAGCAGCCGCTCCGCCTCCGCCCCGCCCAGCCGCCGGTCCGGATCGCGCTCCAACAGGCCCCGTACGACGGGCAGGAGCGGCCCGGCCTGCGCGGGCGTACGGATCTCGGCGAAGACGACGGCATGCAGGATGCCGCCCAACGAGTCGCGCCGGAAAGGGGATTCGCCGCTGAGCGCCGTACACAGCAGCGCGCCCAGCGACCACAGGTCGGCCTCCGCGCCGGTCCGCGCCCCGGACATCCGCTCCGGCGCGGTGTATTCGGGCGAGCCGACGAACGAGCCGGTCTCGGTGAGCGTGGTGGCGCCCGCGACCTGCGCGATGCCGAAGTCGGTGAGGACGACGCGGTCGCTGTCGCGTTCCAGCAGGACGTTCGCGGGCTTGATGTCCCGGTGCAGGACCCCCGCCGCGTGTGCGGCGCGCAGCGCGCCCAGCAGGGCCACGCCGATGCGGGCCACCTCGTCCGGCGCGAGCGGGCCGTGCGCGGCGATCCGGTCGGCGAGCGAGCCGCCGTCGATCAACTCCATGACGATGTACGGGCGTTCGCCGTCCTCGACGACGTCGTGCACGACGATGATGTGCGGGTGGCTCAGCTGGGCGACCGCGCGGGCCTCGCGCAGTGTCCGGTCGCGGCGGCCCCGCGCCTCCTCGTCCGACAGCGTGTCGTCGTGGGTCAGCTCCTTGACGGCGACACGCCGTCCCAGCAGCTGGTCGGTGGCCCGCCACACGACCCCCATGCCGCCGCGCCCGAGCCTCGCCTCCAGCCGGTAACGGCCCGCGATGACCCGTACGTCGTTCCCGCCCCCCTCGGTCCCCATGCGCCCATCATGCCCCACCGGACGCCATGCCTCCGGGACGCCGTCCGGCCAACTGCGGGGAGCTATGAGGCGGGTTCGCGCCAGCTCTGCAGCACGGACCTGAACTGCTTGGCCGTCGTGGCCCAGTCCGCCGCGGGCGAGGACATGTAGATCGCGTACTCGGTGCCGTTGCGGGCGACGTACGTCTCCTCGATCGCGCGGCGCGGCCCGGGGAACTCCGTGTCCTTGGCCTGCGCGGTCCAGGTGTACTCCCACTCGGAGCCGTCGCGGTCGCGGTAGACGTTCTTCTCCAGGGTGACCCGGTTGTAGGCGACCAGCCGCTTGAGCTGCTGCTCCAGGTCGATCTGGTGCGCGTACGGGTCGCTGAAGTCGGGGGACTTGTCGAGGGCGATGCGCACGAAGTGCTTGCCGCCGTCGGGCGAGTAGTCGATCTGCTGGAGGTCGCCGTCGTCCTGGAACACCGTCCGCTCCCAGCCGTCGGGCAGCGAGAGCCCGAAGCCGAGCGGGTCCTCGACCGGCTTCCAGGAGTCGGGCACGGCGCTCGGGGCGCCGATGCCCGTCGGGCTCGGCGATGCGGACGACGACGCCTGCCCCGCCGAACCACTGGCCTCCGGCTGCCCCGTGTCCCACTCCTGCAGCGCCACCGCCGTACCCCCGCCGACCAGCGCGGCGACGACGATCACGAGCGCGAGCGTGCGCAGCCGGCGGCGCCGGGGCGGCCGGCCGACCGACGTGGACGAGTCCGGGCCGATGTGCGTCGGGCCCACGGCCGTCGGGCCGTAGCCGGGAACCGGCGTCGACGCCTCCGGCGGCACGGGAACGTACGCCGTACCAGCGGTACCGGAGATACCACCGGCACCAGAGGTACCACCTGTACCGGGGATACCGCCCGTGCCAGAGATACCGCCCGTGCCCGAAGTAGCGCCCGTGCCCGACGTCGGGCTGAACATGGAGTGCGAGATGGGGTGACCCCCCGTGGCCCGGTCGGGGCCGCCGAACTGCGTCGGCACATACGCCGGTGGCCCGTTCGGGCGCCGTCCCTCGGCCACCTCGGCCAGAAGGTGCTCGGCTTCGGTGGTGTCGGGGCGGGTGGCCGGGTCCTTGCGCAGCAGGGCGGTGATGACGGGGCCGAGCGGGCCGGCGTACTGCGGGTCGGCGGCCTCCTCCTCGACGACGGCCTGCAGCGTGGTCAGCGGCGAGGTGCGCCGGAACGGCGACCGCCCCTCCACCGCCGTGTACAGCGTCGCACCCAGCGCCCACAGGTCGGAGGACGGACCGGGATCGTGGCCGCGCACCCGCTCGGGGGCGAGATAGTCGACGGAGCCGACGACCTCACCGGTGCGCGTGATGGTCGTGTCGCCCTCGATCTGCGCGATGCCGAAGTCGGTGAGCAGGACACGGCCGTCGTGCCCGAGGAGAACGTTGCCGGGCTTGACGTCACGGTGCAGGACGCCCGCGGAGTGCGCGGCACGCAGGGCACGCAGCACCCACAGGCCGATCCGGGCCGCCTCGGCGGGCTCGACGCGCCCGTCCTCCTTGACGGCGTCGGCCAGCGAGCGGCCCTCGACCAGCTCCATCACGATCCACGGCCGGCCGTCGTGTTCGAGCACGTCATGCACGGTGACCACGGCGGAGTGGTTGATCCGCGCCGCCGCGCGCGCCTCCGCCCTGGTCCGCGCCAGCAGGACGCCCCGGTCGCCCTCCGATACGTAGAGCGCGGCCGTCAGCTCCTTGATGGCGACAGCCCGGTGCAGCAGCTCGTCGTGGGCACGCCACACCCGGCCCATGCCGCCGCTGCCGATGGAATCGGCAAGCCGGTAGCGGCCCGCGAGGAGCAGGCCCTGCATCTGATTCACGTTGCCCCGCAATGCTCTTGACAGGCTCAGCGTAAAGACCGGGCCGCATTCGTGGAACCAGCGGGGTCCCAAGGAGACACCACTGTGACGGTTGTCGCTTCCACGACCATGCGGGAACCGGGACGAACCGGGCGACTCTCAGCCGGTGTACTGGTAAGTGGCCGACGCCTGCTCGTACAGCCGCGTGACCTCGTCGCGCTCCGCCTCGGGACCTCTGACCTGCACGATGTGGTACCGCCCTGAGATGAGAACAGCGAGGTTGCGCACGTAGAGCGCGCGTCCGCCACCGTCGGTCCAGGTGAACTGCCCCTCGGCCATGGTCCGCGCGCCCACCGTCGTCGTACGCAGCCCGGAGGCCGTCGCCCAGCTGGAGTCGCGGTACGGCTGGAGCTCGCTCTCCTTCTCCCGCTGGTAGACCATCGGGTCGCTGCCGTTCGACGAGGCGCTGTCGCGTCCCGGTACGACGATCAGCTCGAAGTCCCCGTGCGCGTAGACGACCTGCCCGCGTCCGTTCTTCGGCGTACGGTCCCAGCCGTTGGCCACGGCCACCTGGAAGCCGGCGTCGTCCTTACGGACGGTGAAGCCGTCGGCGACGTTCGCGCCGGCGCCGCCCGTGCTGCCGGTGCCTCCGGTCTGCGTCCGGGTGGCTTCCGAGGACGCGGAGGCCCCGGCGCCCGGCGAGGTCTGGTCGGGCCGGGGCTCGCTGCTCGCGTCGGGCGCCTGGCCCGCCGGCGTCGCCGTGGACCCGGTCCGTTGGGAGCCGTCGGTACCGGCCGCGCCGTCCTCACCGGCCTTGGGCATGAACAGCACGGCGTAGGCGATCGCCGCGGCCAGCACCAGCAGGATCAGCACCAGCAGCGTGCGGCCCAGACTGCGCGGCGAGCGGTCCGTGTCCTGGCGGCCCCGCTTGTGCCGCCCGTGCGTCGCGGGCAGTCCGGCGCGCCGTCTGCGCACCAGCTCGCCCTTGCGGCGGACGATCGGCAGCCGACGCGGATCGGCGGGCGGCGCGGCCACGACGTACGTGCCCGCCTCCGGCTCCGGCGCGGAACGGACCAGCGAGCGCAGCCAGCCCCGCAGTTCCTCGAAGTCGAGGCGCTCGGTGGGGTCCTGGCGCAGCAGCGACTCCACGACCGGCCTGAGCGGTCCGCACTCCTCGGCGAAGGCGGGCGGCTCGGCGCACACCAGCTGCACCAGCTCGGCCGTCGACTCCTCCGGGTACGGCGCATGCCCCTGTACGGCCCGGAAGAGCAGCGCGCCGAGCGCCCACAGGTCGGTCGCGGGACCGATCGGCGCGGCCAGCTGCCAGTTCTCGTGCACGGGTCCGGCCTGCTCGGGCGCCCACCGCTCGGTGACCGGCCCGACGACGGCCATCCGCGCCTGCCGTGCCCGCTCGGCGGCCAGCGCGGTGGCGGGTCCACGCCGGGGAACGCTCCCGGGCGCCTCGGCCGCGAGCTCGTCCCAACGGGCCCCGGCCGGCGCCTCGCCCGACGGTTCCTGCGCGGGCGGGTGGGAAGCGTGCGGGAGCGGAGCATACGGCGACACGCCGGGCACGGGGGCGCCCCGGACACCGTAGGGGTCGGCGATCTGCCCGGGAGGCCCGCCGTCCACGCCCCCGGAGGCGTTGTCCGCCGAGGGCCGGGCGCCGGGCAGGGCCGCCCGCCCGTTCTGCTGCGCCTCCTGGGCCTCCTGCACCCGGGCCGCCGCCCGCGCGCCCGCCCGGTACGCGGCGATCGCCCCGGCCCGCGCGGCACGGATGTCTCCGCCGGTCTCCAGGGGCGCCCTGCGGGCCACCGCCCCGCCCCCACCGGACGCCTCGCCCGCCGGCACCGGCAGCACACCGGTCGCCCGCGCCTCTATGGCAGCCCGCCGAGCAGCCTCAGGATCCACCGCCTCGGCCCCCGACCCAAACCCACCTTCAACAGCACCACCAACCCCAGCCCCACCAAACCCACCAGCAGCCCCACCAACACCACCTGCACCAGCAGGCCCAAGGGCAGCCCCTCTGACACCACCTGCCCCACCTGCCCCAGCACCACCGAGCACACCGGGCCCACCAACACCTCTGGATGCACCGGGATCACTGGAACCACCGGCACCACCGGCACCACCGGGCTGAAGCGGCACCGCGGCCCGAGGCCCGCTGCCTCCACCTGCCCCGCCGCTCCCACCGTTACCGGCGCTACCGCCGGAGGCATCCTCGTCCGTCGGCACCGGGTCGTACCCGCACAGCGCCTCTTCGGCCGCGCCGACCGCGAGGCCGGTCAGCATGACCCGCCCGTCGTCGCAGACGAGGACCGTGCGCGCGGTGATGTTCCGGTGCACCCAGCCATGTGCGTGCAGCACCCGCAGCGCCGTGAGCACGTCGGAGGCGACCTCGGCCGCCCGGTACGGCGTCAGCGGCTGCTCGGCGAGCAGTGCCGCCAGCGGCCGGGCGGCGACCAGTTCACTCACTATCCACAGCGAACCGCCCTCGGCGAACACGTCGAAGACCTGGTCCAGCCGCGGATGGTCGGGAATGCTCGCCGCGGCCTGCGCCGCCTCCATCGCCCGCCGTACGACAGGGTCGGCGGGCCGTCTCGTCCCGGCGCCCGCACCCGCACCCGCGCCCACACCCCGTGCCCCCGGCCGCCGTGCGCCGCGCTCGCGGGCCGTGAACCCGTCGGGCAGCCCCTCCGCGTCGAGCACCTCCGCCTCGACGACCTCCGGCAACGGCACCTGGCGAACCAGGACTTCCTGCCCGCTGTAGGTGTCGAAGGCCCGGGTCTCGGTGAGTTCGTACTCGTCGGAGGGCGGCAGCGGCAGGCGGTAGCGGTCGACGAGTACCCGACCCGCATAGTCGTCCACGTTGCCTCCCCCGGCCACCCGGTCGGTCAATTCCGTTCGCCTTGCGTGCCGTTACAGCCTTATCCGGCCGTGTTGCCGGATGCGTACGGTCCGCAAGCACTCACGATACGTGCCGGAGGCAACCCGCAGAGAGGGGATGCGAGATCTCGCGCCCCCAACACGGTCGCCGACGGCCGCTACTTCTTCGGCGTGAAGGTGTCCGTCAGCGTCGTCCAGGTGGTCGCCCGCAGGTCGGTGCCCCAGGCGGCGGACTTCGCCGCGTACATCAGCGCGTACCCCTGGCTGGCGCTCACGACGAACCCGCGGTCGATCGTGCGGTACGCCGTCCCGCGCTTCGTGTAGGTGAACTCCCAGTCGGCCGTGTTCCAGCCCCGGTAGTTCACCTTCTCTATTCGGATCTTCTTGTACTGAGAACGCTCCATGGAGCGCTCCTGGTTCTTCCAGTCGGCGACGGGATCGTCCTTGGGCGTGGTCGTCCAGGCGACGAGCAGCGTCTGTCCGTCGGGCCCGGTGAAACGGTCCCCCGCTGCGTCCGAGGACTTGTACTTCCACCCTGTGGGCAGCCCGATCGAGTAGCCCTGACCGCCCTGGTACGTCGTCGCCGCCTTGCTGGTCTCGGTGGCGTTGACGCCGGACCCGGCGCCGCCGTCCGTGGCGGTGTTGCTGGGCGTGGCACCGGACGAGGAGCCGGACGGCGCCGACGACCCGTCCGTACGCGTCCCGCTGCCCTCGTCCTCCTTGGTGCCGGCGCTCGCGCTGCCGCCGGCCGCCGTCCGGGAACCGCCGCCGCTCTTCGAGCCGCCCGCGGTGTCGTCGCCACCGCCGAGCGTGAGGGCCAGCACGGTGCCGAGCACCGCGAGCACCACGACCACGGCGATGATCACGAGCGTCCGCTTCGGCACCACGTCGGTCAGCGGGGCCCTGGGCACGGGCCGCGGCGGCAGGTCCGGCGGCGTCATCACGGGCCATCCCGAACTCCGCCCGCCCGCTTCCCCGTTCCCCCGCGAACCGGAAGCGGAAGCCGAAGCGGAAGCGGAGGCCGGGCCGGAAGGGGAGCCGGAACGCGCCGCAGGAACCGACGGGGACGACGACGGCGAAGCCGATGCCGCTCCGGCCGCCGGCCTGGACGCCGACGCCGGTGCCGACGCCGAGGCTGATGCCGTCCTGGCCTGGGACGCCGGTGAGGCAGGCGTGGCGGCGGGTGGGGCAGCGGCAGACCGTGCGGCCCCGGCAGACCGTGCGGCCCCGGTACCCCGTGCCGCCCCGCCGTTGGGCGCCTCGCCCGCACTCATGGAACCGGAAGCACCCGGCCCGTTCGCCGACTTGGCGCGGGACGCGGCCGCCGAGGTGGCCGCGCCCGCCGCGACGGCGGCCTTCCGCACGGACCGGAACGCCCCGCGCAGCTTCTCGCCCGCCTCAGCGCCCGACGAACTCCCCTTTCCTCCCGGGGCGTCCGGCTGTGCCGGCAGCGGCACGACCTTCGTCGCGTCGGCCGGCTCCGCGTGACGCGGCTCGGGGGCGTGAAGCACCGCGTTGAACATCGCCCGCGCACCGGCGTCGTCGAGTCGCCGCGCGGGATCCTTGGTGAGCAGCCCGTAGATGACGTCCTTCAGCGGGCCCGCGTTCTTCGGCTCCTCCAACTGCTCGGTCATCACCGCGGTGAGCGTCGCGATCGCGGAGCCCTTGTCGTACGGGGGCGCGCCTTCGACCGCCGCGTACAGCAGACCGCCGAGCGACCACAGGTCGGCCGCCGGTCCCGGCTTGTGCCCGCGGGCCCGCTCCGGGGAGATGTAGGAGGGCGCGCCGACGAGCATGCCGGTGGAGGTGATCGACGGGTCGCCCTCGACCTGGGCGATGCCGAAGTCGGTGAGCACGACCCGGCCGTCCTCGGCGATCAGCACGTTGGACGGCTTCACGTCACGGTGCAGGATGCCTTCGCGGTGCGCCGACCGCAGCACGTCGAGGATCGCCAGCCCGACCTCGGCCGCGCGCTTCGGCTCCAGCACGCCGTCCTCGCGGATGACCTCGGCGAGCGACTTGCCCTCGACGAGCTCCATCACGATCCACGGCCGGTCGTCCTCCTCGACCACGTCGAAGACCGTCACCGCGCTGTTGTTGCGGATCCGCGCGATGGCCTTGGCCTCGCGCAGCGTCCGCGTGATCAGCCGCCGCTTCTCGTCCTCGTCGATGTTCCCCGGGAACCGCAGCTCCTTGACGGCGACCGTGCGCCCGAGGGTCTCGTCCTCGGCACGCCACACCGTCCCCATGCCGCCGCGGCCGAGTACGTCTCCAAGCCGGTACCGCCCGGCGAGGAGACGTGCGCTCTTGTCCTGACGGGATGACCCCGCCCGCTCCGCCTCCGACATGCGTCCCCTCATGCAACCCGCCCTGACAGAGCCTCCATTGTCCCTCACCCGACAAGTGCCCGACGCCCAGGGTGCCCCTCATCGCATCCCGCCCGCCCCCCAGAAGTGGATCATTCCGGCCAGAAGGCCGAGTTCTGCCCTCGCACCCCGTAGAACGAGCCGGTTCCGAACAGGGATCCCGGTTCCCTACGCTCGTTCGAGTGAACCGGCCGCACACAGGCCCAAGTCGGCAGAGGCAGGTGGGAGTCGAGGCGGACCGGAGCAGATCAGAAGGGCACGATGTCCGGTGCGCCCAGGCGGGCCGCGTCCGCCGTCAGGTCGTCGGGCTGGCGTTGCGACTCCCGCTCGGCCTCCACCCGCTTCTCGTAGTGCTGGACCTCGCGTTCGATGTGGTCCTTGTCCCAGCCGAGGACCGGCGCCATCAGTTCGGCGGCCTCCCGGGCGCTGCGCGTGCCGCGGTCGAACGTCTCGATGGAGATGCGCGTACGGCGCGTCAGCACGTCGTCCAGATGGCGTGCTCCCTCGTGGGAGGCGGCGTAGACGATCTCGGCGCGCAGATAGTCGTCGGCGGCCTGGAGCGGCTCGCCGAGCGAGGGGTCGGCCGCGATGAGATCCAGCACCTCCTCCGCCAGCGAACCGTAACGGTTCAGCAGGTGCTCCACGCGCACCACGTGCAGGCCCGTCCGCGCGGCGGTCCGCGCCCGCGCGTTCCACAGCGCCGGGTAGCCCTCCGCGCCCAGCAGCGGCACGTCCTCCGTGACGCAGTCGGCGACCCGCTGGTCGAGCCCGTGCACCGCCTCGTCGGTCGCGTCCTTCGCCATCACCCGGTACGTCGTGTACTTGCCGCCCGCCACGACCACCAGTCCCGGCACCGGATGCGCGACGGTGTGCTCCCGCGACAGCTTGCTGGTGGCGTCGGACTCGCCTGCCAGCAGCGGCCGTAGCCCCGCGTACACGCCCTCGACGTCGTCCCTGGTCAGCGGCACCGCGAGCACCGAGTTCACATGCTCGAGGAGGTAGTCGATGTCGGCGCTGGACGCGGCCGGGTGGGCCTTGTCGAGGTCCCAGTCGGTGTCGGTGGTGCCGATGATCCAGTGCCGGCCCCAGGGGATGACGAACAGCACGGACTTCTCGGTTCGCAGGATCAGGCCGGTGGAGGAGCTGATGCGGTCCCGCGGCACGACGAGGTGGATTCCCTTGGAGGCGCGGACGTGGAACTGGCCCCGCTCCCCCACCATGGCCTGCGTGTCGTCGGTCCACACGCCTGTGGCGTTGACGATCTGCCGGGCGCGGACCTCGTACTCCCCGCCCGCCTCGACGTCCTGTACGCGCGCGCCCACGACCCGTTCGCCCTCGCGCAGAAAGCCCGTCACCCGCGCGCGGTTGGCCGCCTTCGCCCCGTAGGCCGCCGCGGTGCGCACCAGGGTGGCGACGAAGCGGGCGTCGTCCATCTGCGCGTCGTAGTACTGCAACGCGCCGATCAGGGCGTCCTTCTTCAAGGCGGGGGCGACACGCAGCGCGTGACGGCGGGTCAGGTGGCGGTGCGTCGGCAGGCCCCGGCCGTGCCCGCGGGCCATGGACATCGCGTCGTAGAGCGCGACGCCCGAACCGGCGTACAGCCGCTCCCAGCCCTTGTGCTGAAGCGGGTACAGGAAGGGCACCGGCTTCACGAGGTGCGGAGCGAGCCGCTCCAGCAGCAGCCCGCGTTCCTTGAGCGCTTCCCGCACGAGGGCGAAGTCGAGCATCTCCAGGTAGCGCAGGCCGCCGTGGATCAGCTTGCTGGACCTGCTCGACGTGCCCGACGCCCAGTCGCGTGCCTCGACCAGTCCGGTGGACAGGCCGCGCGTCACGGCGTCCAGGGCGGTGCCCGCGCCGACCACGCCCGCTCCCACCACCAGCACGTCCAGCTCGCGCTCGGCCATGGCCGCCAGTGACTCGGCTCGCTGCGCCGGCCCCAGTGTCGCTGTCCTCACCGCTGCCTCCCGCTGTCGGTCGCGCCGGCCGCACCCGTCAGGGCGAAGCCCGGTCCATACCCTTCATGCCCAAATTCTGACGGTGTTGCCCGACTTCAGCCACCACTCGCCCCCAGCCTGTGGACAACTCTCGCGGAACCGGAGCGGACCTCCCGGGAAACGGGCCGGCCGCACACGGCCGCGCACGGCGGGTCAACACGGCAGGCCAACACAGCCGACCAATCCCACATAACGGTCATATTTACTCCTAGTCTGACATTGCGCTCGTCCATCCTGTCCACCGGGCTTGCGCACCTGTCCCACCTCGGTTATTGGGAAGGACGGCATACGCCATGCCCGCAGATCTCGCCGTCATCGGACTCGGCCCGCTCGGCCTGCCCCTGGCCCAGGCCGCCGTGGCCGCCGGCGTCCCCACCGTCGGCTACCGCACCGGCCCCGAGGCCGGCTCCCTCAGCCCCGCCGAACTGCGCCGGATGCTCTCGGGGGGCTTCCGGCCGGCCACCAACCCCGCCGAACTGGGCCGCGTGCGCACCGCCGTCATCTGCGCCCCGACCTCGCGCGACGCGGACGGCGCACTCGACCTGAGCCAGGTGGAGGCGGCCGCCCGCACCCTCGCCGGACACCTGCGCCCGCACACCACCGTGATCCTGGAGTCGCCCGTGTACCCCGGTGCAACGGAGGAATTCCTGCGACCGCTGCTGGAGGAGATGTCCGGCCTGCGCGCGGGCCGCGATTTCCACCTCGCCTACTCCCCCAGCCGGGTCGACCCGGGCAGTCGCGCCTTCACCCCGGCCAACACCCCGAAGGTCATCGGCGGACTCACCCCCGCCTGCACCGAGTCCGCGGCGACCTTCTACAGCCGCCTCACCGACAAGGTGGTACGCGCGCGTGGCCTGCGGGAAGCCGAGACCGTGCAGCTTCTGGAGACCAACTTCCGGCACGTCAACATCGCCCTCGTCAACGAGATGGCCGTCCTCTGCCACGACTTGGGCGTCGACCTGTGGGACGTCGTCCGCTGCGCCGAGACCAAGCCGTTCGGCTTCGAGTCCTTCCGCCCCGGACCCGGCGTCGGCGGCCACTCCGTCCCCCTGGACCGCACCGGCCGGCCCGGCAGCCCCCTGCGCATGGTGGAACTCGCCCAACAGGTCAACAGCCGCATGCCCCGCTACGTCGTCCAGCGCGCCGCCGCCCTCCTCAACGAGTACGGCAAGTCGGCGCGGGGCGCGCGCGTGCTGCTCCTCGGCGTCACCTACAAGCCCGACCTCGCCGACCAGCAGGGCACACCCGCGCGCGAGATCGCGATCCGCCTGATGGAACTGGGCGCGGCCGTCAGCTACCACGACCCGCACGTCCCGTCCTGGAGCGTCCTGGACCGCCCGGTCCCCCGCGCCGACTCCCTCTACGAGGCCGCCGCCGAAGCCGATCTGACGATCCTCCTCCAACAGCACCGCACGTACGACCTCCAGGGCCTGTCGGTGAAGGCCCAGCTGTTGCTGGACACGCGGGGCGCGACTCCCACGGGGGCGGCGCACCGGTTGTGAACCGGGGCGCACACGCTCGACCCGGGCTCCTGGAGCTGGTGGCGCACGACCCTGCCCGCCGGTAACGTACGAAGCGGGTGGAGCCCTCCGCAGCGGGAACTGCGGCGGGCTCCAGATGGATCACGGAGTGTCCGCCCCTAGTGTGTTTGGGGGCGGCCGCTCACCACCCGAAAAGGGTGGAGCCCGCCGCAGTGGGCACTGCGGCGGGCTCCAGATGGTTCACGGAGTGTCCGCCCCTAGTGTGTTTGGGGGCGGCCGCTCACCATCCGAAAAGACGCAAGATCCACCTCCTCCGGCACTGCACCATCCGAAGACGGAGTCGGTCCCAGCGGGTGGGCTTGCGGTGGCGTCCCATGGGCGCCCCCTTCCACGACACCGCCCATACCCGGTGGACGGCACGTTCAGGAACTCGGGCCGGGCCCCGAGGGCGGGGTCCGGAACACATGTCCTTGGAAGGGGGCACCCCACACAACTGGGGCGCCGACAGGGACGCTACCGCCCACGACCCCCCTGACCAGCCCACATCCGCCCCGAACGCAACCGCACGCCCCCACGCCACGCGCCCCGGCCCGCCCGTCGGCGGGCGAACGTGCAAACGAGAGGGGCCGGTCATCTCACCCGGGTGAGATGACCGGCCCCTTTCGGCCGTCCGGGGAACTACCGCCGGTGCACCGAGTCCGCCACCGTGACCTCGACCCGCTGGAACTCCTTGAGCTCGCTGTAGCCGGTGGTGGCCATGGCGCGGCGCAGGGCGCCGAAGAAGTTCATCGAGCCGTCGGGCGTGTGCGAGGGGCCCGTGAGGACCTCCTCGATGGTGCCGACCGTGCCGAGGTCGACCTTCTTGCCGCGCGGCAGCTCCTCGTTGACGGCCTCCATGCCCCAGTGGTGGCCACGGCCCGGCGCGTCGGTCGCGCGCGCGAGCGGGGAGCCCATCATCACCGAGTCGGCGCCGCAGGCGATCGCCTTGGGCAGGTCGCCGGACCAGCCGACGCCGCCGTCCGCGATCACGTGCACATACCGGCCGCCGGACTCGTCCATGTAGTCGCGGCGGGCCGCGGCGACGTCCGCCACCGCCGTCGCCATCGGGACCTGGATGCCCAGCACGTTGCGCGTGGTGTGCGCCGCGCCGCCGCCGAAGCCGACCAGGACGCCCGCCGCACCCGTGCGCATCAGGTGCAGGGCCGCCGTGTAGGTGGCGCAGCCGCCGACGATCACCGGGACGTCGAGCTCGTAGATGAACTGCTTCAGGTTCAGCGGCTCGTGCGAGCCGGAGACGTGCTCGGCCGACACCGTCGTACCGCGGATGACGAAGATGTCCACGCCCGCGTCGACGACGGCCTTGGAGAACTGGGCCGTGCGCTGCGGGGAGAGCGCGGCGGCGGTGACCACACCGGAGTCGCGCACCTCCTTGATGCGCCGGCCGATCAGGTCTTCCTTGATGGGGGCGGCGTAGATCTCCTGGAGGCGGCGGGTGGCCGCCTCGACGGGCAGGCCCACGATCTCGTCGAGCAGCGGCTGCGGGTCCTCGTGCCGCGTCCACAGGCCCTCGAGGTTGAGCACGCCGAGGCCGCCCAGCTCGCCGATGCGGATCGCGGTGGCCGGGGAGACGACCGAGTCCATGGGGGCGGCCAGGAAGGGCAGCTCGAAACGGTAGGCGTCGATCTGCCAGGCGATCGAGACCTCCTTCGGGTCCCGCGTACGGCGGCTGGGGACGACGGCGATGTCGTCGAAGGCGTACGCCCGGCGGCCGCGCTTGCCGCGCCCGATCTCGATCTCAGTCACGTGTGTGGCCTTTCCCTGATGCGTTCAGCGTCTTCCAGTATCGCCGACGGGCACGACAAGGGCGGCCCCGGATGCTCCGGGACCGCCCTCGCCGTGCCGCACGCGCGCGCGTGACAACTACTTGCTGCTGTAGTTCGGCGCCTCGACCGTCATCTGGATGTCGTGCGGGTGGCTCTCCTTGAGGCCCGCGGAGGTGATCCGGACGAAGCGGCCCTTGGACTCCATCTCCTCGATGGTGGCGGCGCCCACGTAGCCCATGGTCTGGCGCAGACCGCCGACGAGCTGGTGCAGCACGTTGCCGAGCGGGCCGCGGTAGGGCACCTGGCCCTCGATGCCCTCGGGCACGAGCTTGTCGTCGGCGGCGACCTCGGCCTGGAAGTAGCGGTCCTTGGAGTACGACTTGGCCTGGCCGCGGGACTGCATGGCGCCCAGCGAGCCCATGCCGCGGTACGACTTGAACTGCTTGCCGTTGATGAACTGCAGCTCGCCCGGGGACTCCTCGCAGCCCGCGAGCAGTGAGCCCAGCATCACCGTGTCGGCGCCGGCGGCGAGCGCCTTGCCGATGTCGCCGGAGTACTGCAGGCCGCCGTCGCCGATCAGCGGGATGCCCGCCGGGCGGGCGGCGAGGGAGGCCTCGTAGATGGCGGTGACCTGCGGGACGCCGATGCCGGCGACCACGCGGGTGGTGCAGATCGAGCCGGGGCCGACGCCGACCTTGATGCCGTCGACGCCGGCGTCGATCAGGGCCTGGGCGCCGTCGCGGGTGGCGACGTTGCCGCCGATCACGTCGACGCGGACGCTCGACTTGATCTTCGACATCCAGCTGAGGGCGTTGCTGTTGTGGCCGTGCGATGTGTCGACGACCAGGAAGTCCACGCCGGCCTCGGCGAGGGCCTGGGCGCGCTCCAGCGCCTCGGGGCTGGCTCCGACGGCGGCGCCGACGAGGAGGCGGCCCTCGCCGTCCTTCGCCGCCCGGGGGTACTGCTCGGCCTTGACGAAGTCCTTGACGGTGATGAGGCCCTTGAGGACGCCCGCCTCGTCGACCAGGGGAAGCTTCTCGATCTTGTGGCGGCGCAGCAGCTCCATGGCGTCCGTGCCGGAGATGCCGACGTGGCCGGTGACCAGCGGCATCGGCGTCATGACCTCGCGCACCTGACGGGTGCGGTCGGACTCGAAGGCCATGTCGCGGTTGGTGACGATGCCGAGGAGCTTCTTGTCGCCGTCGGTGACCGGGACGCCGCTGATGCGGAACTTCGCGCACAGGGCGTCGGCCTCGGCGAGCGTGGCGTCCGGGTGCACGGTGATCGGGTCGGTGACCATGCCGGACTCGGAGCGCTTCACCAGGTCGACCTGGTTGACCTGGTCCTCGATGGAGAGGTTGCGGTGCAGCACGCCGACGCCGCCCTGGCGGGCCATCGCGATCGCCATGCGGGACTCGGTGACCTTGTCCATCGCCGCCGACAGCAGCGGGATGTTGACACGGACGTTCCGGGAGATGCGGGACGAGGTGTCGACCGCGTTGGGGAGCACCTCGGATGCGCCCGGCAGCAGCAGCACGTCGTCGTAGGTGAGCCCGAGGGTCGCGAATTTTCCGGGCACTCCGTCGACGTTGGCAGTCATGACACCTTCCCCAAATGGCCTTGATCGGTGCGGATGTCCATGCTAACGGGAAGCGCACCTCCCGAATTCCACGGTCGAGTGTGACTCCGGGCTTCGTATGTTCGTACGGAAACAGTGGGCCGCCTGTTCACCGAAGGCACTGTTACCGGGATCTGTGGCGGGATCCGTTACCAGGACGGCTACTGCTCGGCGAGCGCCCGCAGCCTGCTCAGCGCCCGGTGCTGGGCCACACGGACCGCGCCGGGTGACATTCCCAACATCTGGCCGGTCTCCTCTGCGGTGAGGCCCACCGCGATGCGCAGCAGGAGCAGTTCCCGCTGGTTCTCGGGCAGGTTGGCCAGCAGTTTCTTGGCCCATTCGGCATCGCTGCTGAGGAGGGCGCGCTCCTCGGGGCCGAGCGAGTCGTCCGGACGTTCGGGCATCTCGTCGGACGGGACCGCCGTCGAGCCCGGGTGACGCATCGCGGCGCGCTGGAGGTCGGCGACCTTGTGCGCTGCGATGGCGAAGACGAAGGCTTCGAAGGGCCTGCCGGTGTCCCGGTAGCGGGGCAGGGCGAGGAGGACGGCCACGCAGACCTCCTGGGCGAGGTCCTCCACGAAGTGCCGTGCGTCGCCGGGCAGCCGGGACAGCCGGGTGCGGCAGTAACGCAGGGCCAGCGGGTGGACGTGGGCCAGCAGGTCGTGGGTGGCCTGCTCGTCGCCGTCCACGGCGCGATGGACGAGCGATCCGATCGTCCCCACGGCAGTGACCGCCTCGTCATCGCGCATCGGTCCATGGTGCACTGCGGCCGGACCAGCCGCGGCACCGTGCCCGTCGTTGTGCACCGAAGCGTTATGAGCAGGTGCGCCGGAACTCATCCCCTGCGCCCTCCCCTTCCGCTCGACCGACTCGTCCCCGAGGAACTCCACACCTCAAGGATGCGGCATCCGCGGCGAAACGAGCAGCGGGCACCCGGCGGGACGGGGTGCCGCTCCCGCCCGCCGTGCGGCGGGAGGGGGTGTCACCCGGCCTCCGGACCGCTTCTGAGCAGGGAGATTCGCCCATGAGCCCGCTCCCCTCACTGAATGACCGATGTCACCCTGAACCGGCCCGATCCGGATGCGATCCGGATGTGATCCGGACTCGATCCGAACCGGTCCGATGGCCGGACGGCCCAGGACCTGTCCCCTTGCGGACCGGTCCGGGCCACGGGGCCGGGCAGCCGGGGCAGTCGCTAACGGACCAGTCCCCAGCGGAAGCCGAGCGCCACGGCGTGCGCGCGGTCCGAGGCGCCGAGTTTCTTGAACAGCCGCCGCGCGTGCGTCTTGACGGTGTCCTCGGAGAGGAACAGCTCGCGACCGATCTCCGCGTTGGAGCGGCCGTGACTCATGCCTTCGAGGACCTGGATCTCACGCGCGGTGAGCGTGGGCGCCGCGCCCATCTCGGCCGAGCGCAGCCGGCGCGGGGCGAGCCGCCACGTCGGGTCGGCGAGGGCCTGGGTGACGGTCGCGCGCAGTTCCGCACGCGAGGCGTCCTTGTGCAGGTAGCCGCGGGCGCCGGCGGCGACCGCGAGGGCGACGCCGTCCAGGTCCTCGGCGACGGTCAGCATGATGATGCGTGCGCCGGGGTCGGCGGACAGCAGCCGCCGTACGGTCTCGACGCCGCCCAGTCCGGGCATGCGTACGTCCATCAGAATCAGGTCCGAGCGGTCGGCACCCCAGCGGCGGAGGACTTCCTCGCCGTTGGCCGCCGTCGTCACGCGCTCGACGCCGGGCACGGTCGCGACCGCGCGGCGGAGCGCCTCTCGGGCAAGCGGGGAGTCGTCGCAGACGAGGACGGAAGTCATGGCCGCCCTCCGCAGCTGATGCGCGTCACCTTGTGCCTCCAGGCTGGTACGAATCGTCACCTGTGCGGTCGACCGTCTCGGACGCCTGCCCGAGCGTTTGTGTTTTCAACCGCCACCGCACTCTCAACGACGGTCACTCGAAAGAGTTACGGGGCTGCGTGCATTCTTCGGCACTCTACGTGAGGGCGCGGACACAGAGGAGACAGCCACACGGACCCTCAAGCTTTCATCACAACCCATGCCCCATTCAGACCTATTTCTTCCCTTTTACTGGTGTCTGAGGCTAGATTCGCAATGAGTCATATTTTCATCTCCTTAGATCGTAGTTGTACGGTCGTGGGCACCGTATCCGCTCAGAACGGCTACAAGGGGTCACGCAATGGCAGATTTCTCCCGCCTTCCCGGACCGAACGCCGACCTGTGGGACTGGCAGCTGCTGGCTGCCTGCCGCGGGGTGGACAGTTCGCTCTTCTTCCATCCGGAGGGTGAGCGCGGGGCGGCTCGGAGCGCTCGAGAGAACTCGGCCAAGGAGGTCTGCATGAGGTGCCCGGTCCGTGCGCAGTGCGCAGCGCACGCGCTGGCGGTACGCGAGCCGTACGGCGTCTGGGGCGGGTTGACCGAGGACGAGCGCGAGGAGCTCATGGGGCGGGCGCGCAACCGCCTGGTATCGGCGTCCTCCGGCGCGAGAGACGCCTCGTCGAACACATGAAGGAACGTTTCTTCAGAGCGGAGGGCACGCGCGCGTGCCCTCCGCTTCGTTCTGGGGCGCTGCCCTACTGGCGCGCCGCGGCCCGTCCCAGCTGCTCCAGCGTGGCCGTCACGGCCGGCACCTGGGCCAGGTCGGGCAGGGTGAGCGCGACGATCTCCCGCCGCACCGGCGGTTCCAGCGTCACCGCGCGGGCGCCCCGGGGCCGTACGGAGTCGATCGCGAGCTGGGGCAGGACGGCGACGCCGAGGCCGGCGCCCACCAGGCCGACCACCGCCGGGTAGTCGTCGGTCGCGAAGTCGATACGGGGCGTGAAGCCCGCGTTCTCGCACACCTGGACGAGCTGGCCGCGGCAGCGCGGGCAGCCGGCGATCCACGGCTCGGCCGCGAGGTCGCCGATGGCGACGGACCCCCGGGCGCCGGTGCGCGCGAGGCGGTGGCCTTCGGGGACGAGAGCGACCAGCCGGTCCGTCAGCAGCGGCCGTACGACCAGGTCGTCCCACTCGCCTTCGCCGGCTTCCCTGGCTTCCGCGGCTTTCCCGGCTTTCCCTGCCCCACCGCCGCCGTTGCCCGTGGTGCGTTCGTAGCGGAAGGCGAGGGCGATGTCGCAGTCGCCCTCGCGCAGCAGTTCGACCGACCTCGGGGGCTCGGCCTCCTCCAGGGAGACGCGGGTGCCGGGGTGGGCCGCACGCAGGGCGGCGAGGGCGGTCGGGACGAGGGTGGAGCTGCCGCTGGGGAAGGAGACCAGGCGGACCCGGCCGGCCCGCAGGCCCGCGATGGCGGCGACCTCCTCCTCGGCGGCGGTCAGTCCGGAGAGGATGCCGGCCGCATGCCGGACGAGAGCCTCGCCCGCCTGGGTCAGGCGCATCTCGCGGCCGCTGCGGACCAGCAGGGGTGTGCCGACGGACGCCTCCAGGGCCTTCATCTGCTGGCTGACGGCCGGCTGGGTGCAGCCCAGCTCGCGCCCGGCCGCCGAGAACGAGCCGGTGGCGGCCACGGCGCGCAGGACACGGAGATGACGGGCCTCGATCATGACGTCGAGCATAAGCGAAGCTTGGACATGGCGGCGAATAATCGGTCGACGCTTTGACATCCGGTCGCTTAGCGTGGCGGCATGAGACTTCTGGCAGTCAACCTGGGCCGTGCGAAGGCTGTGCCGTACACGGACAACCCGGAGGGCGTGACCGGGATCGACAAACGGCCGGTGGAGGGGCCGGTGCGGGTGGCCGCGCCCGGCCCCAAGGGCATCGGCGGGAGCGGGCTGGCCGGGGACGCGGTGTGCAAGAGACAACACCACGGCGGCGACGACCAGGCCGTGTACGCGATGGCGCGCGAGGACCTCGACGAGTGGGAACGCGCGCTGGGCCGCCCCCTGGCCGACGGGGCGTTCGGCGAGAACCTCACGACGGCGGGCCTCGACGTGTCCGGCGCGCTGGTCGGGGAGCGCTGGCGCATCGGATCCGGTGTCGTACTGGAGATCACCTGCGGGCGCATCCCCTGTATGACCTTTCAGGGGCACCTGGGCGAGCAGCGGTGGGTGAAGCGGTTCACCGAGCGCGGCGCGCCGGGGGCGTATCTGCGGGTGATCGCGCCGGGTGAGATCCGCGCCGGGGACCCGGTGGAGATCGTGCACCGGCCGGACCACGACGTGACGGTGGCGCTGCAGTTCCGGGCCGTCACCACGCACCGGGAGCTGCTGCCCCGGCTGCTCGCGGCGGGCGAGGCGCTGCATCCGGAGTCACTGGCCGCGGCCCGGAAGTACGCGGCGGAGCACGGGGGCTGAGCCCAGGTCACGGGCCCGGCGCTCACCGGGCCTTCACGTTCGGGAGGCCGCGTGCAGAGAACGGACGGAGGCACTCCGGGTCATTACGCTTCTGCCATGACAACGGCTCTCATTACGGGTTCGACCGCGGGCATCGGTGCCGCGTTCGCACGCAGACTCGCGGCGGACGGGCATGATCTCGTCCTCGTGGCACGGGACACCAAGCGGCTGCGCGAGCAGGCGACCGAGTTGCACGACCGGCACGGCATCGAGGCGGAGGTGCTGACGGCCGACCTGGCGACGGACGAGGGCATCGAGACGGTGGCCGCCCGGCTCAACGACCGCAAGAACCCCGTCGACCTGCTGATCAACAACGCGGGCTTCGGCAACAAGGGCCGCTATCTCGACGTGTCCATGGCCGACGAGCTGAAGATGCTCAAGGTGCACTGCGAGGCGGTGCTGCGGCTGACGTCCGCGGCGGCGACGACGATGCGGGAGCGCGGGCGAGGGGGCGTGGTCAACGTGGCCTCGGTGGCGGCGTTCGTGCCGCGCGGGACGTACGGGGCGTCCAAGGCGTGGGTCGTGCAGTTCACGCAGGGTGCGGCGAAGGATCTGGCGGGCAGCGGGGTGCGGCTGATGGCGCTGTGCCCGGGGTTCGTGCGCACGGAGTTCCACGAGCGGGCCGGGATGGGCACGGACAACATCCCGGGCTGGATGTGGCTGGACGCGGACAAGCTGGTCGCGGCGGCGCTGGACGATCTGGCGCGCGGGAAGTCGCTGTCGATTCCCGACCCGCGCTACAAGGCGCTGATGGGGCTGGTGAAGGTGACGCCCCGGTCGCTGCTGGGCGGGATCAGCTCGAAGACGGGACGCAAGTACGGGCCTCGGTGACCGGGCTCGGCGGGGACCGCTCTGGTGGGCAGGTGGCGTCGGCGCTCCGGTGGGAAGATGGGCGTGAGGGGTACCGGACCCAGGGGGGCCGGAGGCTGCGCCATGACGTTCGTACAGCTCATCGACTGCAGGACCAGCCGGTTCGACGAGATGGACCGGCTGATGGACACATGGGTCGAACAGACCAAGGGGAAGCGAACCGCGACGCACGCGGTGGTCGGCAAGGACCGTTCCGACGCGTCGCACTTCATCGAGATCGTGGAGTTCCCGTCGTACGAGGAGGCGATGCGGAACTCGAACCTTCCGGAGACCGGCAAAGTGTTCCAGGAGCTGGTGGCCCTGTGCGACGAGATGCCGACGTTCACGGATCTCGAGGTGGTACGGGACGAGCAGTTGTATGCGGAGACCGCGCGGCGGTTCTTCGAGGCCGTGGCCGCGCGGGGTGAACTGCCGCCGCTGGACGGGCTGATCGCCGAGGAGTACCACGACCACGATCCCGCCAACGAGCAGGACACCATGGGCATGGACGCGATGCGGCGGGAGGTCGAGATGTGGCGGGGCGGCTTCGACTTCGCCTTCTCCGTCGAAGACCAGTTCGGGCAGGGCGACCGGGTGTGCAACCGGTGGACCTGGCGCGGGACCCACAAGGGCGACTTCATGGGGCTCCCGGCGACGGGGAAGCAGGTCACGATGACCGGGACGACCGTCTTCCGGTGCCGGGAGGACGGAAAGCTCGTCGAGGGCTGGTGGCAGTACGACCGGCTCGGGCTGATGGGGCAGCTGGGGGCGCTGGACGCGCTGGAGACGTGAAAGCCGAGCCGTAAGTCACGGGGCCGCCCGCGAAGAGACCGCCCGCGAAGGGGGAAGCCCCCGTTCCGTGACCGGAACGGGGGCTTCTTCGTGCTGTTCGGTGCTGCTCGCCTCAGTGGGAGTGGCCGTGGCCGTGGCCCGCGGCGGCCGGCTCTTCCTCTTCCTTCTTCTCGACGACCAGGGTCTCGGTCGTCAGCAGGAGGGAGGCGATGGAGGCGGCGTTCTCCAGGGCGGAGCGGGTGACCTTGACCGGGTCGATGACGCCGGCCTTGACCAGGTCGCCGTACTCGCCGGTGGCGGCGTTGAAGCCCTGGCCCTTGTCGAGCTCGGCGACCTTGGAGGTGATGACATAGCCCTCCAGGCCGGCGTTCTCGGCGATCCAGCGCAGCGGCTCGACGACGGCGCGGCGGACGACGGCGACACCGGTCGCCTCGTCGCCGGTCTTGCCGAGGCCGCCCTCCAGCACCTTGGCGGCGTGGACGAGCGCGGAACCGCCACCGGAGACGATGCCCTCCTCGACCGCGGCGCGGGTCGCGGAGATGGCGTCCTCCAGGCGGTGCTTCTTCTCCTTCAGCTCCACCTCGGTGGCGGCGCCGACCTTGATCACGCACACGCCGCCGGCCAGCTTCGCGAGGCGCTCCTGGAGCTTCTCGCGGTCCCAGTCGGAGTCGGTGTTCTCGATCTCGGCCTTGATCTGGGCGATGCGGCCCACGACGTCCTCGGAGTTGCCGGCGCCGTCGACGAGGGTGGTGTCGTCCTTGGTGACGGTGACGCGGCGGGCGGAGCCGAGCACGTCGATGCCGACCTGGTCGAGCTTGAGGCCGACCTCCTCGGAGATGACGGTGGCGCCGGTGAGGACGGCCATGTCCTGCAGCATCGCCTTGCGACGGTCACCGAAGCCGGGGGCCTTCACGGCGACCGCGTTGAACGTGCCGCGGATCTTGTTGACGACGAGGGTGGAGAGCGCCTCGCCCTCCAGGTCCTCGGCGATGATCAGCAGCGGCTTGGAGGAGTTGGTCTGGATGACCTTCTCCAGCAGCGGCAGCAGGTCGGCGATGGAGGAGATCTTGCCCTGGTTGATGAGGATGTAGGGGTCCTCCAGGACGGCCTCCATGCGCTCCTGGTCCGTCACGAAGTACGGCGACAGGTAGCCCTTGTCGAAGGCCATGCCCTCGGTGAAGTCCAGCTCCAGACCGAAGGTGTTGGACTCCTCGACGGTGATGACGCCGTCCTTGCCGACCTTGTCCATCGCCTCGGCGATGAGCTCGCCGACCTGCGTGTCCTGGGCGGACAGGGCGGCGACGGCGGCGATGTCGGACTTCTCGTCGATCGGCCGGGCGGTGGCCAGCAGGTCCTCGGAGATCGCCTTGACGGCGGCGTCGATGCCCTTCTTCAGGGCGGCCGGGGAGGCGCCGGCGGCGACGTTCTTCAGGCCCTCGCGGACGAGCGCCTGGGCCAGGACGGTGGCGGTGGTGGTGCCGTCGCCCGCGATGTCGTTGGTCTTGGTCGCCACCTCCTTCACCAGCTGCGCGCCGAGGTTCTCGTACGGGTCGTCGAGCTCGACCTCACGGGCGATCGTGACACCGTCGTTGGTGATGGTGGGGGCGCCGAACTTCTTGTCGATGACGACGTTGCGGCCCTTGGGGCCGATCGTCACCTTGACCGTGTCGGCAAGCTTGTTGACGCCGCGCTCGAGGGCGCGACGGGCGTCCTCGTCGAACTTCAGGATCTTCGCCATGGGAGCGGTTCAGCCCTCTCGGAAAACGTGGGGAACGAACTGCGCCCCCAGCGCCCGGCTTCACAAAGTCGCGGGGGCCAGGGGCGCAGTTCACTGCAAAACTGGGTGAATTACTTCTCGATGATCGCGAGCACGTCGCGAGCCGAGAGGACGAGGTACTCCTCGCCGTTGTACTTCACCTCGGTGCCGCCGTACTTGCTGTACAGGACGACGTCGCCAACCTTGACGTCGAGCGGCAGGCGCTCGCCGTTCTCGAAGCGGCCCGGACCCACGGCGAGGACGGCGCCCTCCTGGGGCTTCTCCTTCGCGGTGTCCGGGATGACCAGGCCAGAGGCGGTGGTCTGCTCGGCGTCGAGCGGCTGGACCACGATGCGGTCCTCGAGCGGCTTGATGGCAACCTTGGAGCTGGTGGTCGTCACGATCCGACCTCCCCCTTCGGAGATCTCACGGGGTTAACTGTCTGAGGTGGCGACCAGGTGGATCCGTCGTCGCGGGTGCCGGACCTGCCCGTCGCTGTGTTGGCACTCTCCAGTGGTGAGTGCCAGAGCTGAGACTATGACCGCGATTAGCACTCGGTCAAGCCGAGTGCCAATCGCGTTTGGAGGCTGTCGCCCCCGGACCCCCCGCTTCGGCGGAGACGGACCCGCCGGCGCCGCGAAGAACTCTCACACGTAGTCCTCCAACCGGCCCACCGTCAGACCCTCTTCCTGCACCCGTCGCAGCAGCCGCACCGTGCGTTGTCTCATGCTCGGGCCCGTCGTCTCGTCGGGGTCCACGGCGATGATGTCGCCGGGGCGCAGACGGGGGGAGCCGTGGGCGTAGGCGAGGTCGGCGGGACCCATGGAGACGCGCCAGAGGACGATCGCCGTGATGCCGCAGTCGGCGGCGGCGCGGCGGGTGGTGGTGTCGTAGGCGCCGTAGGGCGGGCGGAAGAGGCGGGGGCGCAGGCCGAAGCGGGCGCGGAGCTTGTCCTGCTGGCCGCAGATCTCGGCGCGCTGGCCGGCGTAGGGCAGGCCGCGCAGGGCCGGGTGGTCCAGGGTGTGGTTCTGGATGTTCGCCCCGACGGAGCGGAGGCGGGCGAAGTGCCCGTAGCCGGGGCCGACCACACTGTCCGTCAGGAACATGCTGACCGGGAGACGCAGTTCGCGGACCATGTCGACGAAGCGGGGGTCGCGTTCGGCGCCGTCGTCGTAGGTGAGGAAGACGACCTTGTCGGTGGTCGGGACGTGGTCGACGACCGGTGGGAGGCCGGCGCCGGGGCTGCCCGCGAGGGGCCGGCCGGCCGGGTGGGACGGGGCGGGGGCCAGGGGGGAGGTCAGACCCCAACGGCGGTACGGGTCCTGGGCGGCCGGGCCGGGTGGGCGGACCCCGGCGGCGGCCTTCCTGCCCAGCCGTTCGATCGGGTCGACGGACTGGGCGCAGCCGGTGAGCAGGGCGAGTGCCAGGACGCCGGCGGTCAGGGACCGGAGGCTCACAGGTAGTCCTCCAGCCGTGCCACCGCGTACCCCTTCTCCGTGATCTTGTCGAGGAACCGGCGGATCATGTCGGGCATCGTGCCCTTCCAGTCGCCGCGACCGCGGAAATGGCTCAGGACGATGTCGCCGGGGTGGATGTCCTGGTCCCACTCGCGGTACTCCCAGTGGTCGACGAAGACCTCCTCGTCCCAGATGGGGGCGTATCTGATGCCGCACGACTTGGCGGCGCGCAGGGTGTCCTGGTTGTAGTTGCCGTAGGGCGGGCGGAACAGGGTGGGGCGTCTGCCGTACTGCCGCTCCATCACGTCCTGCATGCCGCAGATCTCGCGCTGCTGCTGCCGGTACGACAGCCCCGGCAGGTACGGGTGGTGGAGCGTGTGGTTGTTCAGTACGACCCCGGTGCCCTGCATCTTCTTGAAGTAGCCGTAGTCGTCCTTGATCAGGTAGTCGCTGAGGAAGGCGGAGTACGGGATCTTCAGGTCGCTCATCATGCGCAGGAACGCCGGGTCCTTCTCGGAGCCGTCGTCGATGGTGAGGAAGACGACCCTGTCGTTGGTCGGGATCGTGGTGAAGACCGGGGGGAGGCCGAGCGTCTCCTGGTCGTCCACCTCGAAGCCCTCGCGGGCCGTGATCTCCGGCTTGTGGGCGGGCGGCGCCGGGGGCGTCAGCGGGACCTTCTTCAGCCCCCAGCGCTTCGCCGCGGCGACCCGGGCCTGCTGGGCGGCGCGGAGCCGGGAGGCGTACGTGTGCAGGGCGCGGGCCGGTGGGGCCGCGGGGGGCGCCGCCCGGTCCGGCTGCTGGCCCGGCGCGGGGCGGATCCCCTTGCCTGCCCCACCGGTCCCCGCGCCGCCTCCCGCGCAGCCCGTCGCGACGGCGGCGAGGGTGAGGACCGCGGCCGCGCTCCGGAGGCCCGTGAGGCGGAGCCCCGTGCGCCTTGTCCACCTCGTGCGCCGCGTGCTCCTCATGTGCCCGATGCGCCCCGCCTCCACGGCTCCGGTGCGGCGACAACCAGCCTCGTAACGGCCACTCTTGTCATCATTTTGTACGACAGATCCCATGGCGCCGGATCCTCGCAGTCACCGCCCCGGAACCTCGCCCGACACCGCCGCCGGAGGCGCACCATCCACCGACTGGCCCACAATGACCCGGTGAACGACCTCGCCCCCCTCCTCACCCCCGAGGGCCGCGCCCTCCTCGACGCCGTGCGCGGCATCGCCCCCGCCGACGAGCTCGCGGTCGCCACCCGGCTGCGCCGCGAGCACCCCGCGGACCTGGTGTCCGCGGCCCTGGGCCAGGCCCGGCTGCGCCAGCGGGCGGCGGCGAAGTTCGGGGCCGAGGACGCCGAGCGGATGTTCTTCACGCCGCACGGGGTGGAGCAGTCGACGCGGGCGAGTGTGGCGACGTATCGGGCGGAGTGCTTCCGGGCGCTGGGCATCCGCTCCCTCGCGGACCTGTGCTGCGGTATCGGCGGGGACGCCATCGCGCTCGCCCGTGCCGGGATCCGGGTGCTCGCGGTGGACCGGGATCCGCTGACCGCGGCGGTGGCGCGGGCGAACGCCGACGCGCTGGGGCTCGCCGACCTCATCGAGGTGCGGGAGGCGGACGTCACGGACGTCGACACGAGCGGCTACGACGCCGTGTTCGTCGACCCTGCGCGGCGTGGCGGTCGCGGCCGGATCTTCGATCCGGAGGCCTATTCGCCGCCGTTGTCCTGGGCCGTCGAGGCCGCCCGCAAGGCGCCGCGCGCCGCGCTGAAGATCGCGCCCGGCGTCCCTCACGAGGCGATCCCCGAGGACGCCGAGGCCGAGTGGATCTCGGACGGCGGGGATGTGAAGGAGGCCGTGCTGTGGTTCGGGACCGGCGAGCCGGGGGCCGTTCGGGCGACCCTGCTGCCCGGCCCGCGGACGCTGCTCGGCGGCGGTCTGCCCGACCCGGCGGTCCGGCCGGTCGGGCGGTATCTGTACGAGCCCGACGGCGCCGTCATCCGGGCGCATCTGGTCGCCGACGTGGCCCGGGACCTCGACGGCGGGCTGATCGACGAGACCATCGCCTACGTCACCGCCGACGCCCTGCACGCCACCCCGTACGCCTCCGCCTACGAGATCACCGACCAACTGCCGTTCAACGTCAAGAAGTTGAAGGCGCTGCTGCGGGAGCGTGAGGTCGGGATCCTCACCGTGAAGAAGCGGGGGTCGGCGGTCGAGCCGGAGGAGCTGCGCAAGAAGGCGCTGCCCAGGCCGCAGGGGCGCAACTCCGTGACCGTGTTCCTGACGCGGGTGGCGGGGGGGGGGGGGGGGGGGGGGGGGGGGGGGGGCCGCCGCCCGCCCCCGCGGGCCGGGGGGGGGGGGGGGGGCGGGGCGGGGGGGGGGGCGGGGGGGCCGGGGGGGGGGGGGGGCGGGGGGGGCGGCGGGGGCGCCCCCCCCCCCGCG